>JACOTK010000099.1 GCA_016178435.1 Actinomycetota bacterium | reverse complement strand
GGCCCCGCTTCGCAGGTGCTCGGGGCGGTGTACGCGGCAGGCGGGCTGCCGCCTCCCGTCCGGCGGGACGTCGTGGGCCTGCTGCGACGCTCGATCACGTGGCAGGGCCCCGTCGACGCCGTGTTGTTCGCCTATCTGTCCGGCGGCTCCCGGGCCCGGTCGGAGTTGTTGACAGCGCTCGGCGATCCATTGGCGTGGGCGCTCGTGACGCTTCGATTCGCCGATGAGGTGGAAGTGGACCTCGGCGCCCGTGAGACGCCGACTCGAAGGGATATCCAGCGCCGGTTTCGTGAGCTCCTGCGAGAGGCGCACCCCGATCACGGCGGGGTGATCGAGAACGCCGGCCAACGCATCATCGAACTTGCCGATGCGCGGAGCATCCTGCTCGACGAGGTGCTCGCACGTGACGAGGTCCGAGAGTCATGAGCCGATCAGGCGCCGACGCAGTGGGGGCACTGCTGCTGACGCCCGGGGCAGGAGGCGATCGCGATCACCACACGCTCGTCGCCATCGAGGAGGCCGTCGCACCCCTGCCCGTGGATCGACTCGATTTCCCCTATCGACGCGAAGGGCGAAAGGCGCCCGATCGGGCCCCGAAGCTGGTTGCCGCCGTGGTCGAAGCTGCCGGCGAGCTGACCCGGCGGACCGGCGTCGCTCCCGAGCGGGTCGTGTTGGGTGGGCGGTCCATGGGCGGGCGCATCTGTTCGATGGCGGTGGCCGAGGGCCTGGCGTCCAAGGGTCTCGTGCTGATCAGCTATCCGTTGCACCAACCGGGAAGGCCCGAACGTCTCCGCGTCGAGCACTTTCCCCGCCTGAACCTACCGTGCCTGTTCATCTCGGGAACCCGTGACCCCTTCGGAACGCCCGAGGAGCTGACCGCTTCGGTCGAGGCGATTCCCGGCCCGGTCACGATCGAGTGGGTCGAGGGCGCACGCCACGACCTCGCCGGCGTCGATGAGACGATCACGGCGAGGGTCCGCGCCTGGCTCAGGTCGATCTGATCGGTCCCACGCTTCGGCCTGCGGTGCGACGGGAGGTCGTCGGCTCACCCCTGGTGCGCCGGCGGGAGGGCGGGACGGTCCTCGGGATTGAGCTCGTCGAGGTCGAGTCGTGCCGTCTCGGGATACAGGGTGACGAACAGCACCCCCAGGATCAGGGGCCCGACGGCCAGGACCGCGAGACCCCTGCTCAGGCCCAGGTGATCGGCCAGCACGCCCCCGATGAGGAGCCCCAGAACGCTGCCGATGACGTTGAAGAACGTGATGATGCCATTTGCCCTTCCTCGCAACGAGGTTGGGAACAGCTCGGGACCGTAGACCGCAAGGACCGGAATGGCCAGTGCGCCCGTGATGCCCGCCACCAGGGACCACGCCCACATCGCCCATCCGGCGGCGAAGTAGATGCCGAGGGTCAACAAGGTGCCGGCGACCACGCCCACGGCGCCGATTCGGCGACGCCCCCGGGTGTCCGCAAGGTGTCCGCCGATCACGAGGCCGATGCCGGCGGGGGTGACCGTCAGCAGGGTGAACAGGCTGATCGCCGCGGCCGACATGCCCCGCTCGTCACGCAGGAACTCGTTCTGGAACTGCGAAGCGGGCGTCGCAAAGGACAGGAGCAGCATGCCGGAGACCGCAAGGAGGATCAACCTCCTGCCGTGCCCCGCAAGCGAGACCTCGCGATGGGGTGCGACGAAGCGGCGGGATTCCGGCAGGTGCCTCGAGATCGAGAAGGACAGCGGGAGCCCGAGGATCACGAGACCATGGATCAGGCGCCACCCGCCCGTGCCGAGGTCGGCGAGGGGGAGCAGCATCACACACAGTCCCGCCCCGAGCGCAGCGCTCATGGCCAGCAGGCTCGCCGCGTACGCGCGTGAACCCTTGGGCATCTCCTCGGCGGCGACCACGCCGATGATCACCGCGAGCGCGGTGGCCATGGCCCGTGAGATGAGTTGTGCGCCGATCAGCCACTCCAGCTGCGGCGCCAGCGCCCCCAGCGCTCCCGCCAACGATCCTGCCGCTGCCGTCCAGATGAGCACCCGTCGTCGGCCGACTCGATCGGCCATGGTCGTCAGCACGAGTGCGATGACGATGCCGGTGCGCAGGAAGGCGAGCACGAGGCTTTGCTGATGGGTGGTGTCGAGCCCGAAGTCGTCGGCGATGTAGGTGATGGTCTGGGTGACGAGCGTTCCGAGGTAGCCCGACATCAGCGTGGCGGCGGCCAGCGTGGCGAGGATCGCCGCACCTCGGTGGTCCAGACGATCGGGGGGCGCCCACCAGGGCTGTCGACCCTCATCTCCTGCGGGCGCCGGTGGACGTGCCAGCGTGCGACGGAAGGGAAGGGCCACGAGCCATCCGAAGTAGGGAATGCCGAGTGCATAGTCCGTGGCGACCGTGAGTCGGTCGCCCTCGACGGTCACGGTCCGGCGATACCGTCGGACCGGGCCGTGCACGGCCTCGAAGGTCCAGGTCGCCGCCGTGTCGCCATCGGGGGGCGTTCGTGAGCTCAGGCGCTCGGCGACCAGGTCGTCTCGTGGCCTGACCCATCGTTCGAGCAACTCGTCGTCGAGAGGACAACGACGCAGAATGTGGGCCACGAGTGCTAGGTCGGCATGTCGGGGTCGACCGGTGAGGAAGCCCGGGTCTCTTCGGGCGGTCGTGGATCCGCCGTGACCTGCGATGCGGCCGCGTCGCCGGTGTCGGTGTCGCCGGCCTCACCCCTGCTCCGGGCCTGGACCTCCGCCTCCGCCTCGTGTTGGGCTCGCCCTTTCGCGATGCGGAGGAGCGCGGCAAAGATCACGAGCGGAACGGCGACGTAAATGGCCTCGTCCCAGCCTCCCTGGTGGGCGATCATCGGCATCATGACCTCAGGCTCCCAACAGCAGAGCGAGGCCGCCAACGGTGTAGGCGACCATCACGGCGAGAAGGGGCAGTTGGCTGCGGGTTGCCGTGGCGAGCTCGAACCTCGACACGGCACGGTCATGGGCGACCACGACGCCGGCGACATGGCCGGTCACGATGGCGCTCACCTGCACCCACGCGATGAGGTCGGTCGAGAGAAGCCGGTAGTTGATCGCCCGGTCGATGGTGCCGAACAGGTCCCATCCCCTTCCGAGCGGGTCCGAGGCCATCGCGATTGCCTGTTGGCCCTCGAACATGAAGAGGCTGAAGTAGTGGCCGATCGCATAGGCCAACGCTATGGGAACAAGCGACGAAAGAAAGGCCACCCGGAGATCGGCGGGTCCTCGACCGCTGATCCGGCCTGCAGCGTTCATGGCGGCGACGTAGACGGCGAGCATGGCCGCGACCGTCGCGGCAAGGCCCGGTGTCGCCACGGCCGTTGCGCCCCATCCGACCTGGCTCGCAGCGATGTCGCGCCACCAGGCCGTGCGCGACAGCCCGTCGAAAGCCGTGGAACCCAGCACGACCATGACGAGCCCAAGGGTTCCCGACCGTGGGCGCACGGAGGCGAGACCGGCGAAGGGCCAACGCAGTCGCATCGCGCCGTGGTCATCTCGAAAGAGCGGCGCCATCGCGGCGAGCAGGGCGAACCAGGCGGCAAACGGGTCGGCGGTGCGAAGCCGGGCCCTGCCATGACGGGCGACGACGACCACCATCGCCATGCTGTAGAGGGCGAGCGCCACCCCGAGGACCCGTGGCGACGACGGGTCGTGATAGCAGAGCTCCATCCAGACGAAGCCGGCGATGCCCAGGGCCGCCGGCCAGTGCGTCCCCGCCCGCTCGCCTGCCCCCGTCTCACCTGCCCCCGTCCGGCGTGGACTGCGTAACTTCTCGAAGCCGAGGGCAAGCGTGTCCCATGGGCTGAGGCGTGACCAGATGTCGCCGAAGAGGAACGATCCTGCCTGCAGACCCACCCAGAAGATCACATACACCAGGATCGGGGCGATGTTCGCCGCAGGGCTCTTGTCGCCGAACCATGCGGCGGCGAGCACCACCCCGAACGCGAGGAGGCCGAGGGCTCGTGTGGCGAAGGCTGCCGGACGCGCCATGGTCGCCATCCAGGCCGGAGCGGAGACTCCGGCGCTCAACGCGTCGAGGCGGGGCCGTCGCCACAGGATGTGCAGCGTCACGAACGAGATCAACAGGGCGGAGCCCGCTCCGTAGGCGAAGAGCCAAACAGGGAGGGGCAGGTCGGACCGTCCGCCGACCCCGTGGGCAAGGACGGCCCCGAACTGCCTCAGGGGTCGACCCGCAGGGTGGCCAACAGGACGTTGCCGTCGTGGAGCTCGATCTCCCACTGCCCGGCCTTGTCGGCGACAAGGTCGATGCGGGTGGTCACGCCCGGAGCGAGGGTGCCCGAGAGGTCGTAACCGTGCACGTGCACCTCGTTGGCGGTGTCGCTGGTGACCTCGATGCGGACCGGATCACCCACCTTGACCTCGTCAACCTGGGGGCCTCCGTCCACCTTGTTCCCCGTCACCGTCACGACGAAGACCTTCACGTTCGGCGCCAGGGTGCTCGAGGTTGTCACGCCGTCGGACGGCCTGGTGGTCGGCTGGGCGTCGAGTGTGGGGTTCTGATCGGCCCCACAGGCCCCGAGAGCAAGAGCAATCGCCACGACCCCGACGCCGGCCAACCCTGATCGCAGGAAACGGTGCATGTGATCACTCCTCTCGAGGTTTCGATTGCCGGGTCATCGTAGGGGAGATTGCCCCGGGAACACTCCCGGAGTCCGGTGTGTTGTTCTTGGTGCCTCGGACAGCGACAATAGAGGTGTTGACGCCCGACCCTTCGCCCACCCGATCCCCGATCGCCCACGATGAGAGAAGCGACATGAGAGACAAAGTCCTCCAGACCATTGATGTGATGCGCCCGGCGCTCCAGGCCGACGGCGGTGACATCGTCCTGCATGATGTCAATGAGGAGACGGGTGTCGTGACGGTCGAGCTCATCGGTGCCTGTGTCGGGTGCTCGTCGTCGGCGCAGACCCTCAAGGCAGGCGTCGAGCGCATCTTGCGTGATCGAGTTGAAGGCGTGACCGAAGTGGTGGAAGTCTCCACGGCGGCCCTGGGCGACATCGCCTCCTGACCTGTCGGCGTCTTCCGCCTGCACGGTCGACCGTCGGACTTCGAGGAGAGACCAACCACCATGGCAACGCGCGGCCGTGACCCCCAACAACTCGTCGATGCCGCCCGCGGCGGTGACCGGGCAGCGCTTGCCCGCGCCCTCACGCTCGTCGAGGAGGGCGGCGCACCGGCTCGTGAGGTGGGTCGCTTCGCGTTCGGCCACGGCGGGTCGGCGTATACCGTCGGCATCACCGGAGCGCCGGGAGCGGGAAAATCCACCCTGACCAATGCCCTCATCGCCGAGGTTCGAGCCGCCGGGCAGGAGGTGGCGGTGTTGGCGATCGACCCGTCGTCGCCGTTCTCGGGGGGAGCGATCCTGGGTGATCGGGTGCGCATGCAGGACCATGCCCTCGACCCGGGTGTCTTCATTCGATCCATGGCCACCCGCGGTCACCTCGGCGGACTCTCCCTGGCCACGCCTCAGGCGATTCGTGTGCTCGATGCCGCCGCCAAGCCCTGGGTGCTGGTCGAGACCGTGGGCGTCGGCCAGGTGGAGGTCGAGATCGCCGGCTCTGCCGACACCACCGTGGTGGTCGTCAACCCCGGGTGGGGTGACGCGGTGCAGGCAAACAAGGCGGGCCTGATGGAGATCGCCGATCTGTTCGTGATCAACAAGGCCGATCGTGCGGGTGCAGGCGAGACCCGCCGCGACCTGGAGCTGATGTTGGAGCTGAGCAACCTCGGGTCGTGGCGTCCGCCGATCATCGAGACCGTGGCCGTGCAATCCAAGGGGGTCGACGATCTGTGGAGGGCGATCGGCGAGCACCGTGCGCACATCGAGTCAACGGGCCTGCTGGCGGAGCGCCGTGCCCGACGACTGCGCGACGAGTTGCGTTCGATCGTCCTGTACCGGCTGGAGGAGAAGGCGCTGAGCCTCACATCCGGAGCGGCGTTCGAGCGCCTACACGCCGATGTGGTGGCCCGCCGCATCGATCCCTACAGCGCTGCCGACGAGATCATTCGGGCCCTCACGGCCTGAGTCCGGGACAGGTCCCTGAGTCCGGGACAGGTCCCTGAGTCCGGGACAGGTCCCTGAGTCCGGGACAGGTCATTTCTCCGCGTTGAGGGGGGAAGACGGTCCCCGGCCTGCTAGTATGAGGGCGTCCCCTGGTTACACCGCCTTTGGCGGCGCGCCAGGTGAGCGCCGGTTTCGAGCCGGTGAGCCGTTGTGGAGGGACTGCCTTCGTGTGCGGCCAACCTTCCCGCTGCACGCGACGCAGTACGTGGCTTCGGCCATGTTCTACGGGGAGATCCACGATGGGCCCGTCGCTGCCCCCAAAGGTGTGTCCTGAACGGACGCGCGCTGGAGTATGTGTTTGATGACGACTTTTGCTGATCTCGGCGTACCTGCCGAGTTGCTCGCCTGCCTGAACAAGGCCGGTATCGAGCACCCCTTCCCCATCCAGGAGAAGGCACTTCCCGATGCACTTGCCGGACGAGACGTCTGTGGACGTGCGCCCACCGGCTCGGGCAAGACCATGGCCTTCGGCATCCCACTGGTGATGCGCGTGGGCAAGGCCCGACCGCATCGACCCAGGGCTCTGATCCTGGTGCCGACCCGCGAGCTCGCCTCCCAGATCCAACGGGGCCTCATGCCGCTGGCTCGGGCTCGCAAGCGCACGATCGAGGCCTTCTACGGCGGTGTCGGCTTCGGCCCGCAGCTCAATGCGATGCGCCGTGGCACCGACATCGTCGTCGCGTGCCCCGGTCGTCTCGGCGACCTGATCCGTCGGGGTGCGGTGCAGCTCGACGATGTCGAGATCGTGGTGCTCGACGAAGCGGACCGCATGGCCGACATGGGCTTCCTGCCCGAGGTGCGACGCATGCTCGACGCGGTCAAGCCCGACCGCCAGACACTGTTGTTCTCGGCGACCCTCGACGGCGCCGTCGACGTGTTGATCCGCAACTACCAAAAGGACCCGGCACGCCACGAGCTGGTGGTGCCCGAGGAGGACAAGGGCGCCGTCGAACACCTTTTCTGGAAGGCGCCACGCGAGGCGCGGGTGGGAATCACCGCCCACCTGGTGGGCCGTCATGGCTCGACCATCGTCTTTTGCCGCACCAAGCGCGGCGCCGATCGCGTCGCGGGGCTGCTCGAACGAGTGGGCGTCAAGGCGGCGACCTTTCACGGGGACCGCAGTCAGGCTCAGCGTGAGCGCGCCCTCGCCTCGTTCATGGCCGGCAGGGTTCAGGCGCTGGTCGCGACCGATGTCGCCGCCCGGGGCATTCATGTCGACGACGTGAGCTGTGTGGTCCACTTCGACCCACCGGCCGATGAGAAGGACTACCTGCATCGTTCCGGACGAACGGGCCGCGCCGGGTCGGACGGCATGGTCGTCTCGCTCGTCGGTGAGGAACAGCGCCGTGAGATCGTGCGCATGCAGCGCCGGCTGGGCTTGCCCTCCGGTGTGGACAAGCCCGAGGACTTCTTCCTCGAGCCGCTCGAGCAGCGAGCCGTGGAGTACCAGCCCGAGGAGCGTCATCGTCCATCCGGCGGTCGTCCATCCGGCGGTCGTCCATCCGGTGGGCGGCCGTCCTACGGTGATCGTTCCTCGAACGGCCGCCCCTCCGCAGGCCGTCCCAGCGGTGGTCGTCCCTCGGCGGGTCGTCCCTCCGGCGGTCGTCCATCCGCCGGTGGTGAAGGCGGTGGCCCTCGTACGGGCAACGGCCAGTCGAGGCGTTCGGGATCGTCCCGCCCACGCGACTGACCCCGGTCAATCGATCGAAATGCAACCACGGCTCACACGTTTGAGCCGTGGTTTGCATTTTTGGGCCTTCACCCGTGCGGCCCAGCGGGAGTTTCCGGGCTGTTACCCAACTCAGCGGGTGGGGGCGTCTCGCGTTGCATGAGGCGGGCGACAGCGAGGGCGAGCACGCAGTAGAAGACGTGCACGCGGATCTTTGTGGCCGGTCCAATGGTGCATCGGGGAGAACGAGACGACCTTGGGGTCTTTCATCTGGCGGAAGTCGGCCTGCCCAGCGGAGGCGTAGTTCTGTCGGGGTGTCGCCGGTGAGCGTCGTGGAGATGACCCGTGACAGCCACCGGGGTTTGAGGATCTGCGCGATCTCGGCCTCGACTTTGTCGCGGGGTTTCAGCCCTCGGCCCGCCGGGCGCCGACGACCTCGTCGACGATGTCGCCCACCCCCAGGCGCCCCAGCATCGCCCACATCGCGGCCAGGTCGCCGAAAGCCAGGTGCCGGGTGCGGTCAGGTTCGCCCGGTCCCGACTCCGACAGGATCTGCGCGATCTCGGCCGCGGACCCGTGGTAACGCTGCGAGACGATCCGAGGCTTGCCCCGACCCGAGCCGACTCCACCAGGTAGTAGTAGGTCCGGCCGCCCTGTTTCTTCCCCACGATTGATGCCGTAGAGAGGTAACACAACATCCACGGCCAAACGCGAGCACCCGACCAGCACAAACGCGCTGGTCAGACGCCTCTTTCAAAACATCCTCGCGGACGACCAACAAAGCCCCCCAGGAGCCGGCCCGGAAACTCCCGCTAGGGTTCGACCATGTCCGAGAACCCGAACCTCCCCGAGTCAACCGGCGTCGAGCCCCTCGTGCGCGTCGAGCGGCGCGATGACGGCGTTGCGGTCGTCCGCCTCGATCGTCCCAAGGTCAACGCACTCTCCATGGCGCTGCTCGACCAGCTCCGTCAGGCCGCCGACGAGCTGATCGCCGACCCTCCGGGAGCGGTCGTGGTGACCGGTGGCGATCGGGTGTTCGCCGCCGGCGCGGACATCACCGAGTTCGGCGGCGCCGACGAGGCCCGCCGTATCGGCGGACTTTTTCGGGACGCGCTCGGCGCCGTTGCGGCGATCCCACGCTTCACGATTGCCGCCATCACCGGCGTGGCGCTCGGTGGCGGGTGCGAGCTGGCACTGGCGTGCGACTGGCGCATCTGCGCCGACAACGCCCGCCTCGGTCAGCCCGAGACCCTGCTCGGCCTGATCCCCGGCGGCGGAGGCACCCAACGCCTGCCCCGCCTGATCGGCGTGGCCCGGGCCAAGGAGATCATCTGCACCGGCCGCCAGGTCAAGGCGGAGGAGGCGTTGCGCATCGGCCTCGTCGACGAGGTGGTGCCGGCGGGCGACGTGTTCGATCGCGCCTTGGGCAAGGCGGCCGAGCTGGCCGCCGGCGCCGTCGTTGCCCAGGGCATGGCCAAGGCCGCCATTGACGAGGGAACCGAGACCACGCTGGCTTGGGGACTCGATCGTGAGCAGGAGCTGTTCGAAAAGGTGTTCACCACCGAGGACAGTCGCATCGGTGTGAGCACCTTCTTGGAGTCGGGCCCCGGGAAAGCGGTCTTCAAGGGCCGTTAGGACCCGAGACAAAACTACTTGCGCGGCCGAAGGCCGAAAGTGAATACACCACAAAGGTTAGATCTGGAAGCGCCGCGCAAGTAGTTTTGTCACTGGTCCTTGGGAATCCCGGGCTCAGCCGGCACGTCACTCAGCCGGCACGTCACTCAGCCGGCACGTCACTCAGCCGGCACGGCTGTCGAGGGACTCGGCGATGCGACGCAACAGCAGCACTTCCTCGCTCGGGGTCTCCGGCTCCTGGCCGGCTGCGGTCTTGCGTGCCCGATAGGAGTCGTAGGCCTTCACGATGACGAAGAGCACCGCGCCGGTCATCACGAGGTTGATTGCCGTGTTGATGAACGCGCCGTACTGGATGACGCCCTCGCCGATCTTGAGCGTGTTGGAGAACTCGGGCTTGCCCACGATCGCCCCGATGAACGGGTTGATGATGAAGGCGACGAAGTCGTCGATCACCTTCTTGGTGAGTCCCCCCATGACGAAGGCAACGGCGAGCATCAGGACGTTGTCGGTCATGATGAAGGCGACGAAATCGTTCCAGATGGACTTGATGGTCACGTTTTTCACGGTGCCTCCGCGGTGATGGTGCGTGAAGTCGCATTCTCACACAATCGGGTGGGCCGGGCCGTCGACCGTCAGCCCCAGGCAATCAGTCCCATCTCGACCGGGGTGACGAGGTGGGGGTGTTTGGGGACGATCCGCACCGTGAAGCCGTAACGCCCGGCCCGGATGCAGTTGAAGGACCCTCGATACGACAGATGCTGCGCATCGAACGAGCCTGCCGCCGACATGTTGAGGGTGACCACCTCGGTCATCTCGTCTCCCTGACCCACCGGGCCGTGCAGGAGTTGCACGGCCACGTCGCCGGCGCGGAGCGCGCCGAGTGCCACGACCGCCTCGACCGTGGCGGTCTGGCCCAGTTCGGTTGCCGGGGTCGCATCGACCGTGTCGATGTGGACGTCCGTCCATGCGCCGATGACACGACCCTTCCACTTGACCAGGTCTCGGGCGGGGGCGAAGTTCGATGCGGCCACCGCATCGGCGTGTGCAGCGGTGGGCTCGTAGAGCTCCTGGACATAGTCCTGGACCATGCGTCCGGCGGTGACATAGGGACCCAACGAGCACAGCGAGGACTTCACCCGGTGCACCCACTCGTGGGGAACCTGATCGTCACCGCGGTCGTAGAACAGGGGCACGACCTGTTGCTCGAGAATCGCGAACAGGCTGTCCGCCTCGATCTGGTCGCGCTTTCCGAGATCCTCGACGTCCTCGACCGAGGAGATCGCCCACCCGTTCTCGCCGTTGAAGCACTCGTCCCACCAACCGTCGAGCACCGAGCAGTTGAGGCCGCCGTTCAACGCGGCCTTCATGCCGCTGGTGCCGCACGCCTCGAGCGGGCGACGAGGGTTGTTCAGCCAGACGTCGGCGCCCTGATAGAGCATTCGTGCGAGCGAGATGTCGTAGTCGTCGAGAAACACGAATCGGTCCCGGATCTCGGGGTCGGCAGAGAACATGACGATCTGGCGGATCATCTCCTTGCCCAGGTCGTCGGCCGGATGGGCCTTTCCTGCGAAGACGAACTGCACCGGGCGATCGGTCGAGCAGAGCAGGGAGCGGAGACGCTCGGGTTGGGAGAGCAGCAGGTTTGCCCGCTTGTAGGTGGCGAAGCGACGTGCGAAGCAGATCGTCAGCGTGTGAGGGTCGAGCGCCTCGTCGCTCCAACGGGCATCCGAGAGGCTTGCTCCCCGAGCGGCGAGAGAGGTGCGAAGGTGGGCTCGGGCAAAGGTGACCAGGCGCTCCCGACCCTGCTCGCGCACGCGCCACAGCTCGTGGTTGGGGACATCCCCGAGGTTGGCCCACTCGGTGTAGTGGTCATGGCTCCACCCGGGAGCCAGCGTTCGGTTGAGCAGGTCGCTCATCTCGGGAAACACCCAGGTCGCGGTGTGCACACCATTGGTGATCGACCCGATGGGCACCTCCTCCTCCGGCACCGATGGCCACAGAGACGAGAACATCGATCGACTGACCTCGCCGTGCAGCCTGGAGACACCGTTGGAGCGACAGGCGAGGTGCAGGCCCATGTAGGCCATGTTGAACGTCTCCTCGCCCTCCGGATCGGGCTCATGGTTGCCGGGCCG
>JACOTK010000098.1 GCA_016178435.1 Actinomycetota bacterium | reverse complement strand
TCGATACCTCGTCGGCACCGTTGCGTCCGACGGCGTCTTGGACATCGGCATCTGCAGGGGGTTCATTCACGATGATCCGAGGCTACCTCTCGGCGGGTCGCGATCCATCGCGGCGTTCATATCGACGCAGAACACGATGGGCGGCGTCTCGGGCAAGTGACGGCGCGCCGTCGACCACCTTTGCCGACGGGCCGAGACGCAACAGCAGACGCTCGAGCCACGCCCGTTCCCCGACGGCAAGGGTGGCGCGCAGGAATCCGTCGTCCAGCTCCTCCACCTGTTCGGTCGGATACTGCTCCACGACCCATCGGGCGCCGGGGGCCAAATCGATGACCATGCGCGGATCGTCGTCACGGGGCTCGAAAACGATGGGTCCCTCGGAGTGCCCGGGAGCCTCGAAACGGCGGTCGAGCATCGTGATGCCGCGGATTCGATCGACACGGAATCGCCGTTGCGCCTGAGCGAGGGTGCACCAGGCGCTCAGGTACCACTCCCCCTCCGCCGTGAACACGGCATGGGGCTCCACCACACGTCTCGTCCGCTCATCTCGACCGTAGGTGTAGTAGTCGATCTCCACCTGGCGCCGATCACCGACCGCCCCGCGCAGCGTCGCCAGAACCTCCGGCGACGCGCGTCCGAGGTCGATCTCGATCGACTCTCCGGGTTCGATGCCCAGGACGCCGGCCAGCTTTGCGATCCCCCGGGCGAGGGCTCCATCGTCGTCGGCGCCCGTCGCGGCCATGAGCGTTGCACCCGATGCGACAAGGAACAGGCCCTCCTCGGGCGTCAGTCGGAGCGGCCGCGCGAAGAAGTCCGCATAACGAATCCACACGCGGCCGTCCTCGACGAGCACCTCCATGAGCGTGTCGGGCGTAAAGGGGTACACGCCGCAAAGGAAAAGCAGATCAAGATCGGCCAACAACTGGTCATGGGTGATCTCGAAGCGGACGCAGACCTCGTCGATTGCCGGCCCGTCCTGGCCAACCACCCACGGCACGATGGCCAGAAGGCGCCGGAGCCGATCGTCGGCCCCCGGTCTCGGGTTCGAGCCGGGGGTCACGACGCCTCCCCCGCTATCGCCTCGAGCCACTCGATCAGATCACCGCGAAGCTCATCGGGACTGAGCACCTCCGCGTGTTCGAGAAATCCGAGCACGAACGACCGAAAGCCCTCACGGTTGGTCACGGTGATCGCGACCTCCACGGACCCGTCGTCGAGGCGCCTCTCCACACGATCGGAGCCGAGCTGATCAACCGCCCAGCCCGCCTGATCGGCGTCGATGCGGACCAGCGCCCGAACCGGGGTCTCCTCGCCCATCTCCCACGGCTGGGGGCGAGACGACGGCTGGGACGGCGGCTGCTCGAACCGCCGGCCCTCGTCGACATCGATGTCACCTTCGATGCGATCGAGTCGAAATCGTCGCTCGGCCTCGCGACCATGATCCCACCCTTCCAGATACCAGTGGCCACGGGCGTAGGAGAGGCGATACGGATCGAGTCGGCGCTGTTCGCCACGGTAGGAGAACGCCACCGGCGAGCGCCGGGCAAGCGCCTCGAAGAGGACACCAAGCGCCGGGGTTGCCGTCAAGTGCGCGACCGGGGTTCCGCCCGCGCTGTCCGGCGCTCCCCCCAGCTTCCACATCGCGCCGGCGCCTCGGAGTCCCTCCATGCGAACGGCCATGGTTGCCAGATGGAGCGCCGCAAGCTCGTCGGGCTCCAGCCCTGGGTCCCTGAGCTGGTAGTTCTCGGGAGGGATGCGATAGCCCTCCACGGGTGGGTCCGTGCCGTCGACGAGCCCGAGCACCAGCGGGACCCCCATGTCCCGAAGCGCCTCCTTGTCACGCTCGAAGGCTCGACGAAACGCGCCGCGGGAGGTCTCCGGATCGGGGTAGCCGGGTACCCGTTCGGCGATCTCCGCCGCGGTCAGCGGACGAGTGGCCGTGAGCAGCGCGGCAGTCAGATTCAACAACCGCTCCAACCGCTCCTGTACAGCCACGACGTGATGCTAGCCCTCGTGGCGATTCCTCCCGCCGGACGCGATCACCTCGCCAGCGACACGCCGCACACCCCCGCTGCCCCGGCGACGGCGAAGAAGCCCGGGTCGACGTCGGGCCCGCGTCCCATCGAGGTGATCCGCAGGCCGACATCAGCGAGCAGGGCGCCGATGTCCGGCGTCTCGACCGAGATGACCTGATGACGATCGGTGAGCCCCGCCCGCTCCAGGTCGCCACGAACCGCCCTCTCCCATGGGCCGATCGGCACTCCGATCGCCGTCCGCTCGTGGGTCGCAAGGGACAACGCGGTCAAGCTGTGATGACTGACGCCCTGGTGTCGCAATCGCTGATCAGCCTGTGAGAAGCGCAGGGCGGCGACGGGTATGCCTCCCAGCCAGGCAACCGTATCGAGGATGGACCCCACCTCGAGGGCGGAATAGCCCAGACGCGTGGCGGTACCGACGACGCCCGGCCCCATCGCCACGATGGTGAGATCCGCGCCTGCGACACGGCGGGCAGCCACCAACGCCGAGGCAACGTTCACCGCCTCGTGATCGCCGCCGAACGCCTGCCCTGCCGTCAGGGTCACCTGCACCATCTCGAGGCGGACGAGCTCCTCGACGAGGTCCGAAAGGGCCAACGGCAGCGCTGCTCCGTCGGTCATCACGTAGGCGATCCTGGCCTCGGGCCAGATGTGGCGAACCGCAACGGCGACACAGGCCACCTGGCTGTGGAGTCCGCAGACGACCACAGGCATGTCGTCGACCTCGTCCGCCTCTGCCAGGAGCTCGCCGCGAAGCTCCTCGACGCTGCCGACGTCTGCCTGCAGGCTCGTGTAACGCATCTTCATGATGTGCCCGGGCCCGGGCGACACCAGCTCGGTGCGTGCCAGGTTCCAGTGCACCACGTGCCAGCCCCCCGTGCCCAGGCCCAACTCGACCGCCGTCGTGTTCAGCACCACCTCATCGCCCACCGCTACCGGGCCTGTGAGGTCCGTCAAGGCGTAGGCCTTCGCACTGTCACCGTCGCCCATCGTCACCTCCAGGCGCTGCATGCCGCGACGCTGCCCCAGAACCGCCACCACGGTGCCGGTGCGAAACGACGGCATGGACTACAGCCCGGCGATGAGTCGCTCGACCCGATCGTCGCGGGACTTGAACGGGTCCTTGCAGAGCACGGTCCGTTGCGCCTGGTCGTTGAGCTTCAGGTGCACCCAGTCCACCGTGTAGTCCCGCTTGCGCTCCTTGGCCGCCCGAATGAACTCGCCGCGCAGACGCGCCCGCGTCGTCTGCGGCGGCTCCAGGCTGTCGGGACCCGCCCGATCGATGTCGCTGTCGAGGCAGATCCGCTCGACCATGCCGCGATTCTGCATACGGTAGAACAGCCCTCGCTCGCGATTGATGTCGTGGTACTGGAGGTCCATCAACGCGACCTTGGGATGAGTCAGGGGATAATCGTGCTTGGCCCGATAGGACTCGATCAGGTGGTACTTGATCACCCAGTCCACCTCTCGGTCGAGCTTCAGTGGGTCATCGGCCAACGTCGTCAGGCAGTGCTCCCACATGTCGAGCGCCTGCTTCTCGAGTGGGCTCAACTGATGCGTCTCGGCATAGCGAAGGGCTCGATCGAGGTACTCGTTCTGGATGTCGAGCGCCGTCACCTCCCGCCCGTTGGAAAGCCGGACGCGCCGCGTGCAGGTGATGTCGTGACTGATCTCGCGTATTGCCCGAATGGGGTTCTCGAGGGTCATGTCCCGCAGCATCACATGGGGGTCCTCCAACATCCGCAACATGAGCGAGGCGGCACCCACCTTCAGGAAGGTGGTGTACTCGCTCATGTTCGAATCACCCACGATCACGTGGAGCCGTCGATACTTCTCCGCATCGGCGTGGGGCTCGTCGCGGGTGTTGATGATGGGTCGGCTGCGGGTGGTGGCGCTGGAGACGCCCTCCCAGATGTGCTCGGCACGCTGCGAGATCGAATAGGTGGCCCCACGGGCGGTCTGGAGCACCTTGCCTGCCCCTGCATAGATCTGGCGGGAGACCAGGAAAGGGATCAGCACCTCGGCGTAGTGGCCGAAATCGTCTCGACGGCTGGTGAGGTAGTTCTCGTGACAGCCGTAGGAGTTGCCCGCCGAATCCGTGTTGTTCTTGAAGAGGTAGACCACGCCACGAATTCCCTCCTCGGCGAGCCGCTGCTCGGCAAAGCCGAGGAGTTGCTCAAGAATGCGCTCACCTGCCTTGTCGTGGACCACCAGGTCGTACACCGAATCGCACTCGGGCGTGGCGTATTCGGGGTGGCTGCCCACATCGAGGTACAGACGTGCGCCGTTCTCGAGGAACACATTGCTCGAACGCCCCCAGGAGACGACGCGTCGAAACAGGTAGCGAGCAACCTCATCGGGGCTCAGGCGCCGCTGGCCCCGCAGGGTGCAGGTCACCCCGTACTCATTTTCGAGGCCGAAGATACGCCGGTCCATGGGAGGTCACGCTACCCGGGTGATTTGTGCCATGTGTGCCCTATCGGTGCCGATGCACAGGGATTGAAGATCGCCCGGAGTGATGATCAGGTCGCCCCGCGAAGCAACTCGGCGACCTCGTCGTCGTCGATGCGATGAAACACGCGGCGCTCCTCACCACGGGTCAACACCGCCACCTCCAGATCACTGGCCGGTATGGTTCGATCAGGACCCGCGATCGCCACGACACAGGCGCCGAGCACGGTCTTGAGGTCACTCCCGTCGGTGAAGGTCGACTCGAGACGGCCCGCGATGGCGTCGGCGTCGCCCCCGAGCACCGTGAAACGCTGCTCATCGACGACCGTACCGTCATAGAGGATGTGAAAGAGCTGATCCTCGCTCGGCTCGGTTCCCACCTCGGCCACCAGGATCTCCACTTCCATGGGTTTCATCTCATGGGTGAAGATCTGCCCCAGGATCTGGGCGTACTGGTTGGCCAGGCTGCGGGCATCGACGTCCTCGCGGCTGTACGAATACCCCTTCAGGTCTGCCGCTCGAACCCCCGCAATGCGAAGCTGGTCGAACTCGTTGTACTTGCCGACCCCGGCAAAGGCGATGCGATCGTAGATCTCGCTGATCTTTCGCAGGGTGCGTGAAGGATTCTCCGCACAGATCAGGACGCCATCGGCGTAGGTGGCCGTGATCAGGCTTCGACCCCGGGCTATGCCCTTGCGGGCGTAGTCCGCGCGATCCTTCATCACCTGCTCGGGTGCGACGTAGAAAGGCATGCTCATGACGTGTGCCTCTCACCCATCGTGGGATTGGCACCGACCGAGGTGCTTTCCGACAGGGCCAGGCTGTCCACCAGCATCCGAAAGCGCTCGGCGATCTCTGATTCCTCCACTCGATCGAACCCTGCCGCCGTAATGGTGGCAACGGTGGGGAAGATCCCGCGTACCAGGTCCGGGCCTCCCGTGGCCGAATCCTCATCGGCGGCCTGGAAGAGGCCCGAGATGGCCAGATCCATTGCCTGCTCCCGGGTCATCCCGTCACGAAAGCCCATCTTCATCACGGCTCCGGCATGCAACGACCCCGACCCGGTGGAGGCAAAGTCCCGCTCCTCGTAACGTCCGCCCGTGATGTCGTACTGGAACAGCCGGCCAACCTTTCGACGCAGGTCGTAGCCGGCGAACAGCGGCACGACGGCCATGCCCTGCAGCGCAAAGGGAAGGTGGTTGCGCACCATGCCACTGAGCTGGTTGGCCTTGCCCTCGAGGCTCAGCTGGTTGCCCTCGACCTTTTCGTAGTGCTCGAGCTGCAGCTGGAACATCTTCACCATGTCCATCGCCGGGCCTGCAGCGCCGGCAATGGCCACACCGGAGTGGCGATCTGCGGGGAACACCTTCTCCATCGTGCGGTAGCTGATCAGATGCCCCGAGGTGGCACGTCGGTCTCCGGCCATGATCACGCCATCGGCGTGGCGTATGGCGAGGACGGTGGTTCCGTGCGTCACGCCCTCGATGGCTGAGGTGGGTGGGACAGGCGCCAGGCCCACGCGCCGAAGCAGATCGGCGAAGTCGGGGCCCGGATCGTCTCCTGGGGCAAAGAAGGGAAAAGTCATCGTCGCCGAGGCTAGCGGGTCCAGCCCTCCGGGGAGCGTGTTTCGCCGCCGGAGGGCCTACTGGCCACCTTTTTGCACGTAGCTGCGGACGAAATCCTCGGCATTCTCCTCGAGCACCTCGTCGATCTCGTCGAGAAGATCATCGAGCTCGGCCTTGAGCTTGTCGCCCTTCTCCGTTGCCGGAGGCGCCTCGACGACTTCTTCCTTGCGCTCCGGAGTCGTCTTACGAATCTGCTCACGTTCTGCCATGATCGCTCCTCTGTCGCAACTCAGGCTCCCAGTCGTTCCAACAACTCGGAAGCGGTTGCGCATTCCCTGATGAGTTGATCGACATGTGCCGCCGTCCCCTTTAAGGGTTCCATCATGGGCACTCGCCGAAGCGGGTCGTTGCCCACGTCAAAGACCAGTGAATCCCAATTCGCCGCCATGATCTGATCGCCCCAACGTTGTAGGCACTTTCCCCGAAAGTATGCCCGCGTGGTGAGTGGAGGTTCGGTCATCGCCGACACGACCTCGTCGTCACCACTCAGACGCTCCAGATTCATCCGCGCGAAAAGGGATCGTTGCGGCCTCAGGTCATGGTACTGCAGGTCCATCGCCGCAAGCCGGGGATCGTCCCATTGGAGGTCGTCCCGCTCTCGATAGGCGGACAGCAACTTCCATTTCGCCACCCAGTCGAGCTGATCGGCCAGGGTCATGGGGTCGGCCTCCAGGGCCGTCAACACCTGCTCCCATCGCCGGATGACATCGCCGCCGACCTGTGTGCCGACCGCCTCGAGGCCGTGGGTCTCGGCATATTTCTGTGCATGGGTGAGGTACTCCCATTGCACCTCGAGCGCCGTGATCGAGTCGCCGTTGGCGAGATCGAGAGTCTGGGACATCTCCACGTCGTACGATGTGCGACGCAGCGACTGAACCGGCGCCGCCAGACGCAGATCACGCGTCAGCACGTCGTCCTCGATCATGGCCAGCACGAGCGCTGTTGTCCCCACCTTCAGGAACGTCGCCACCTCGGACATGTTCGCGTCGCCGACAATGACATGGAGTCGACGGTACTTCTGCGGGTCGCAGTGCGGCTCGTCCCTGGTGTTGACGATGGGCCGCTTCAGCGTGGTCTCGAGCCCCACCTCCTCCTCGAAGAAGTCGGCGCGCTGGGACAACTGGAAGGACACCTCGGAGCCCATGCCCGGAGCCTCGCTGCCGACCTTGCCGGCTCCCGTGAAGATCTGGCGGGTCACAAAGAAGGGGGTGATGCCCGTGACGATGCGCCCGAAGGGCACGGTGCGGTCCATGAGGTAGTTCTCGTGGCATCCGTAGCTGTTGCCCTTGCGGTCACTGTTGTTCTTGTAGACGACCACCTCCTGACCGGGCGGGAGCAACTGGACTGCTGCGTTCATGGAGGCCAGCAGGATCTGCTCCGCTGCTCGGTCCCACACGACGACCTCGCGGGCATCGAGACACTCGGGCGTGGATATCTCCGGGTGGGCGTGATCGACG
Organism: Actinomycetota bacterium; assembly: GCA_016178435.1. Lineage (GTDB taxonomy): Bacteria > Actinomycetota > Acidimicrobiia > Acidimicrobiales > CADCSY01 > JACOTK01. The sequence continues at coordinate 11,096 of JACOTK010000098.1, read as the reverse complement.
TAGTAACGAGCGCCGTTGGTCAGCACCGCGTTGACCAGATGGGTCTCCACCTCCGGCGGAGGGCTGCCCCCGACGTTGTAGCCCCGTGCGTCGCTTCCGGGCGACTCATCCTCGAAATCCCAATCGACCTTGGAATGGAGCGAGGAGACATAGGCATTGATGAGCAACGACGACGCGGCGATGGGATTGGAGTCACCCCCTCCTCGCAACACGATGCCGTACTCGGTCTCGATGCCGCACACCTTTGGTATCGCCACGAGTCGACCCTATCGTCCCGAGGTCAACCCGGCGGGCACCAGGCGCTCACAGGTACTGGCCGGTGGCCACACGCTCGATGGAACGTCCGCCGGTGGCGGCGGCATCCTCGCCCTTCGCCACGAGGGTGCGGACGTACACGATCCGCTCGCCCTTCTTGCCCGAGATCTTCGCCCAGTCGTCCGGATTGGTGGTGTTGGGAAGGTCCTCGTGCTCCTTGTACTCCTGGGCGATCGATGCCAGGAGGTCGGCGGTGCAGATGCCCTTCTCGCCCCCGGCGATGAGGCGCTTGATCGCGAGCTTCTTGGCACGGCGAACGATGTTCTCGATCATGGCGCCCGACGAGAAGTCCTTGAAGTACATGACCTCCTTGTCGCCGTTCTGGTAGGTGACCTCGAGAAAGCGATTTGCGTCGTCCGTGCGGTACATCATCTCCACGGTCGTCTCGATCATCGCCGTGATCGCCTTGTCGCGGTCGCCCCCGCCCAATTCCTTGACCTCCGTCTCGGAGATGGGCAGCTCGGTGGTGAGGTAACGACTGAAGATCTGCGCTGCGGAGTCCACGGTGGGACGCTCGATCTTGATCTTCACGTCGAGACGGCCGGGTCGGAGGATGGCGGGATCGATGAGGTCCTCCCGGTTCGAGGCACCGATGACGATCACGTTCTTCAGGGTCTCCACCCCATCGATCTCGGCCAACAACTGGGGCACGATCGTCGATTCCATGTCAGAGCTGATCCCGGTGCCTCGAGTACGGAACAGGCTGTCCATCTCGTCGAAGAACACGATGACGGGCACGCCTTCCTCGGACTTCTCGCGCGCCCGCTGGAACACCAGGCGGATCTGACGCTCGGTCTCGCCCACGTACTTGTTCAAAAGCTCGGGGCCCTTGATGTTCAGGAAATAGCTGCGTGCGGCAGGCTTTCCGGTGACCTCGCTGACCTTCTTCGAGAGGGAGTTCGCAACCGCCTTGGCGATCAGCGTCTTGCCGCACCCCGGGGGACCGTACAGGAGGATGCCCTTGGGGGCGGGGAGCTGGTGCTCCTCGAAGAGCTCGCGGTACATGAAGGGGAGCTCGACGGCGTCGGTGATCTGCTCGATCTGGCTGTCGAGACCACCCACGTCCTCGTAGGAGATGTCGGGAACCTCCTCCAGAACCAGCTCCTCGACCTCGGCACGGGGAAGCTTCTCGAGCAGAAGATTTGCCCGGGTGTCGAGCAGCACCGAATCGCCGGAGCGCAACCGGACGTCGATGAGCGTGTCCGCGATCTCGACGACCCGCTCCTCGTCGGCCCGACCGACGATGAGCGCCCGCTTCCCATCCTCGAGCAACTCCTTGATGAGGACCACCTCACCGGAAAGGTCGGGACGCCTTGCGAGCACGACGTTCAGCGACTCGTTGAGCACCACCTCGGCGCCCCGCTGCATGCCTTCGTCGTCGAGATCGGGGTGTACCGCGACGCGCATCTTGCGACCACCGGAGTAGACGTCGACCGTGCCGTCATCATTCTTCCCGAGCATGGTCCCGTACGCGGAGGGTGGTTGCGTGAGCTTCTCAACCTCGTCGCGGAGCGCCGCGATATGTTCACGGGCCTCCCGCAGGGTGTACGCCAGCTTCTCGTTCTGTGATACGGCCTGTGCGAGCTGTCCCTTCGTCTCGAGAAGACGCTCCTCGAGCGTGCGCACACGCTTCGGCGCATCCTGCACCTTCTGGCGGAGAAAGGTGACCTCCTCCTCCAGCGTCATGGCTTGTTCCCGCAGTTCCTCGATCTCCGATTCGTCATGCTCGGCCATGATCAACCTCCTTGGGCGCTGATGGCGACCCTACACGCCCTTCTCTGCCCATCGGCGGTAATCGGCCAAAAGCAACGTCGACGAGCCGCGACGTGCAAAGTTGATGATTCCCACTCCCGGCCGTGTAGCTTTGCAACCAACGGCCCCTGTTCCCACAGTCAGGAGAATGCACCCGACATGAAGGTCTGGATCGATCAGGATCTCTGTACAGGCGATGGTCTCTGCGAAGAGATCGCCCCCGATGTCTTCACCCTCCTCGACGATGGCCTCGCCTATGTCAAGGAGGGCAGTAAGGTCTTCAGCGACCCTGGGGGTGCTGAAGGCCTGGCCTCGTTTCCCGACTCACAGCTCGATTCCGTGATCGAGTCGGCCGAGGAATGCCCGGGCGAGTGCATCTTCATCGAGGCCGACTGACCGAGCTGCCCAAAGTGATCGCAACGGAGGCCTTCGGGCCTCCGTTGCGCGTCACGGGTGAACCACGGCGCCTCCCCACGAGGCAAGACCCTCAATGGAGGCAGGGTCCGGTGTCGACCGTCGACGGCCGAGGTGTGTCCAACAGAGCCTGCAACTCGGCGAGGTCGAGTGCATAGGCGGTGCCCGGACGATCGGGGGCGATGGCAAACGCCACGCCGACGAGGCTCCCGGCCGCGTCGACCAGCGCAGACCCGGAGTCCCCGGGCGCCAGACTGCTCGCGAGAACCAGGACCTTTCGCCGCGTCTGTCTCGAGTCGTACAGGTCTCGTCCCACAGCGGTGACCTCCTCGCTGATCTCGAAGGGCGACAACTCCAGCGGCCCCCCACCGGGATAACCGAAGACGGCGCCGATCGTGCCGACATGGCCATCACCCATCGGCAGAGGGTTTCGATCGATCCCCGGTGCATCGAGCAGTGCGAGGTCTCGATCCGGGTCGAAGGCGACGACACGGGCTCGAACCCGCCTTCCATCGGTACGGATCAGCTCCGTGCTGTCCTCGCCGGCCACCACATGGGCATTGGTGACCACGAGGCCGGGAGCGACGACGAACCCGCTGCCCTCCTGGGTGCGATCGCATGCCGGCCCCTCGACCCGAACGGTCGACGCGCTCACCGCGGTCGCCATCGCATCGTTGAGACCCGACGCGATCGGGGGAGGGCCCGGCCTGGGTGAGGGGCGGAGGGCCTCGAAGACCTGGGGGAACTGACCCTCTCCGACCAGGCCTCGAAGCGTCCTCAACGCGTTGGGCGGCTTGGGAGCCGCTGTGTCGATCGCCTGGGCGATCCGCGAGCCGTGCACCAACTGCGCGACCACACCGGGCACGTCAACCGCCGCCGGCAGGAGCAACCAGAGCGCGACCAACATCCCCCCGACACCTGCGAGGCTTCCGCCGGCACGATCGATCGGCCGGGTGGAGGCGGGCAGGATGAGGTGCACCTTCCTGCCGACCACCATGCCCGCCGCCTGGCCCAGGAACGATGCAGCAGTGAAGAATCCGCCGGCAACGACCAACCGTCCCACGGGATCGGCGTTCCGAAAGAGACCGACCACCTCGGGGAGGAACCGGGCCCCGAACAGCAAGCCCGCCAACATGCCAACCCATGACAACGAGCGCGTGATCAGCCCCAACCGGTAGCCGCCGATGGCTGCCGACACCGCCATGATGACGATCAATCCGTCGAGCGCGTTCAGCGTGGGGCCCCCGGGGACTTCAACCCTCCCGGCACCGGACCCAGGAGCCGCGCCGAGGTCAGGAAGGCCGTATGGGCAACCATGCGATGATCCGGGCGCACGGACAGGCCCTCGATGTGCCAGGAGCGGTTGAGCACCTCGATGGTCTGCGCCAACTCGAAATCACTCGCCTCGAGTGCCTCCCGGAGTTGGACCGCCTGGGTGATCGATGGGGTGTAGGCGACGAGCGTGCCGCCGGCTCGGAGTGCCTGCTCCGCATGCTTGACGACCCGCCACGGCTCCGCCAGATCCAGCACGACAACGTCGAGACCGTCCTCGTCGATGCCCTCGTAGACGTCCCGCACCTCCACGCGGTACCGGCCGAGCGAGGCGCTGCCGAGGAAGTCCTCCACGTTCGCAATGGCCCTCCGGGCAAAATCCTCCCGAATCTCGTAGCCCACCACATTGGCTCCGGCACGCACGAGCGTCATCGACAGCGCACCCGAACCGACGCCCGCCTCGAGGACGCGCACACCCGGAGCGATGTCCGCCAGCATCAGGATCGGGCCGAGATCCTTCGGATAGATCACCTGCGCCCCACGGGGCATCCGCATCACGAAGTCGGAAAGGGACGGACGCATCGCCGTGTAGCGTGCGCCGGTCGTAGAGCGGACCGTGACACCTTCCTCCTGACCGAGAAGGTCGGCATGGGGAACGAAGCCCGTATGGGTGTGGAACTCACCGTCGGCTGCCAGCTTGATCAGGTACTGACGACCCTTGCTGTCCACCACGATGATGCGCTCGTCAACCCGAAACGGGCGGCTCATGATCGGGTCTCACCGAGTTGGACCGGCACCGACATGTTCGAGGAGGACGCTGTCGCTCGCTCGACCAGCCGACAGAACGCACACACCTCGCCGGTCGTGGGCGAGCCACACGAGGCACACGCCAGAAGCCCTTCCCGAACGACGTCGCTCTCGGGCGTGAAGAGGTGGGATGCCTTGTCGAGAAACTCGTGGAAAAAGGCGGCCTTCGTGCCCGGGGAACCCGCCTCGATGCCGTCGAGCGCCTCTTTGTAGCCGATGTGGCGATTACCGGCAGCCATCGGGCACTCCTCGACCTGATAGTCGATGCCACGCAGCACGCAGTAAGCGGCCATCTCCCGTTCGGCGAGACGCACCAGAGGCTTCACCTTGCGGACGAAGCCGGGGCGGGCATCGAGGACCGGATGCTGACGACCGAGGTACTCGACATTCCATCGCAGCACGTTGCCCAGAAGGACCGCTGCCTCGTCGTCGAGGTTGTGGCCGGTGCACACCACGTCATAGCCCCCTTCGAGCGCCGCACGGTTGAACAGATGACGTTTCGAGAGCCCACAGGCCGAACACGGTGCTCGCCGGGCGAGGCGAGCACCGGTCGGGATGTCGAAACCCTCATCGGCGAGCAGATCGATCTCGACGAGCCGGCCTTTGACCCTGTCGGCGAAGTCGCGGGAGTAGTGAGTCGACTCGGTGCTGTAGTCGCCGATCCCCAGCCCCAGATAGAGCCCGTCGGCCCGATACCCCAGCGACAGCAGGATGTCCCAGAGCGCCAGCGAGTCCTTCCCGCCGGAGACGGCCACCAGCACCCGGTCGTCGGGCTGCATCATCGAGAAGTGGTCGATGGTACGTCGCACCTGCTCGTGACAGTGCGCGATGAAGTGCTCGGCACAGAAATTGGCATTGTGGCGGCGGACGTCGATGACGGCGGCGCCTTTGCAGACTCGACACTTCATCGGCAACCGCCCGAGATGACCGGGCGAATCTCGACGACATCGGCGTCGAGGAGCAACACATCGCCCGGTACGAGGGTGTCGCCACGAATGACGATGACCGATTCACGATTGATGTCGAGACGATCGAGAAGCGCATGAACCCGCATGGGTCCGGCGACCTCGACAACTCGACGTGGATTTCGAAGCGTGACCTGCATCCCCCCATGATGGCCGGTCGAGCCGAACGCGGGGTACTCCCCCGGTCTTCCCGACGGTCGAGGGCTATCCGGCGCTCCGGAGACGCCTGCGGCGCCGACGGGTGTCCGGCTCGGGCGCAACACCTCGAATGACAAACGCCTCACCCGGAGACACCCGTCGACTGAAGATCAGCTCGGGACGTGGCGAGCGCAAGCGGCGGAACAGACGAATGCCCACCGCCACCACCCAGACCGTGGTCCACAGGCCGGAGCCACCCAACACGCCGTGGCGCAGAGCCCGGCGCTGCACACCTCGAAGCATCAGAGGCGCCGGATCTCGACCAGGGTGGCGCGCCGTCGGCCCCGTCGGCGACCCGAGAGGTAGGCGCCCAGGACGAACACGACGAGGGCCACGGCACCCGCCACCAGTGCGTACCCACGAACCTGGTCCACGCCGGCGTCGATGTCGCCGCGCAGCTCGCGAAGCTTGGATTCGATGTCGTCACGGGTGACGCGCTCTTCCGTCGTTGCCATCAGGACGACCCTTTCTTCCTCTTGCGTGTCATCGACAACAACAGGGTCACGATCACGCCACCGCCGAGCAGCACGATTGCATAAGGCGCCCAGGACCAGTTGCCATGGAAGGTGGTCCCGGTCTCGTCCTGCAACACGCGCAGTCCTGCCAGGGCGAGAAGCACCATGCCCATGCCCAGTAAGAGTGAGCCGAGCAGGCCCCAGCCAACGTAGCGGCCCAACTTCTTGGCCGGATCAAGCGTCTCCTGCTTCACATAGGCGAGCACCATCTCCCACAACTCGGACAGAACCGTGGAAAAAGACGAAGAGCGAAACGGGCGGTCGGGCACGGGCGAACCTTAGGGGCGAGCGCGGACAGGGGCAAGAGGGGCAAGGGCGTCAAGGGCGGGGACGTCGGGATAACCTGCCAGAACAGCGCCGAGATCATCCTGCAGCCTGCGTCCGACCGCGAGGGTGTCGATGTCGTTGACCACCTGGGTGAAGGTCAACACGGTTCCGCTGCCTCCCTCGACCCTGCCCACGAGCGCGGCAACGTGATTCAGGGAGCCTGTCTTGGCCCGAAGCCTGCCCTTCGCCGGGCTGTCGAGGAAGCGTTTGGTGAGGGTCCCGCTGAAGCCGGCGACGGCAAGGCCTCGGTCGATCGGCCCCCCGGCATCCATGGCGGCTGCCAATTCCTGAAGCGCGGTGCAGGTGATCCGGTTCGTCGGGTCGAGCCCCGAGCCGTCGACCAGGTGGATCCCCTCGGGCGCCACGCCCATCTCGCGGAGCGACGCGGCGATCACCTTGAGGCCCGCAACGGTGGAACCCTCGGCGGAGGAGCGCACCCCGAGCTCCTTGACGAGCAGCTCGGCCGTGCCGTTGTCGCTCTCTCGAATCAGGTCGGCCACCAGCTCCGCCACCGTCGGAGAGGCCAGCTGCGCGATCTCGACCGACCCTGCCGGCGCCGTGCCGCCCGCGGGGTCCCCCGCTACCACGACACCTCGAGCTCGCAACAACTCGGTGAACACCGCTGCGGCGCCTCCAGCAGGGTCGTCAAAGGGAACCGGCTCCGGCTCCCATGTTGCGAAGCCGTCGTTGACCGTGAGCGCGCTGAGCGGACCGATCTCGTGATCGTCGAGGTAGCGCCGGGGCCATGAGGCGACGCTGCGGTTGCTGTCGTAACGGCTGTCATCACCCAGTACCCGACCGCGGACCTCACGCACACCGGCCGCGACGACTCGATCGGCCAACAACTCCAGCGAGCTCGTCAGTGGCGGCTGATGCGTGCGCTGATCGGCCCAGCCCTTCGTGCCCAGCACGGGGTCTCCTCCGCCGACCAGCCACAGATCGCCGCGGACAATGCCCCCGCCGGGTCCGGCCGCCGAGCGAACCGTTGTCACGAGCCGCGCATCGGGGCCCAGGCGGCGGAGCGCGACGGATGCGGTCAACAACTTCAGGGACGAGGCCGGGATCACGGCCTGGTCCGGTTGGCGCTCGTAGAGGACGTGGGTTCCCTCCGCAACCACCAGGCACGACGAGGACGAATGGCGACTCCAGACCCCATCGAGCGACGCGGCCAGGCGCCGCTCCCCAACCGGCTGGGCGATGAGGGCAGGAACGCGTCTGGGCGACAGCACCGGCGTCGCCGGCGTCGAGGTGGTTCGGGTCAACCCATCACCTGGAGATGCCGCCCTCGCCCCCTGATCACCCTGCACGGCCATGACCATCGCCGCTGCCGCGACGACCGCCGACACCGCCATGGATACCCGGATGCGAACCGTGTCAGCCATGTCGAGCCGTCACCGGTCGTGTCGCCGGCGCCAACGCTCTCGGGTCCACAGGTGGTCGAGCGCCGTGACCGCTCGATGGGAGGAGGCATAGCAGAGGCGGCCCGTTTCCCGGACGGCCCTGACGCCGGGGTTGTCGGGCATCGCCACCACCAGCTCGGTCGCCACGAGAACGGGCTTGCCCGTTGCATCGGAGACCGCGGCCGCTGCATGGGCATAGCGAACGTCCTGCCGTTCGTGATAAGCGACGATGCGCTCGATGCCGTGATCGGGGTGGAACGGCCCCTGGCGCATGAGGCGCGCCTGGTTCGACTGAATGCCCAGACCCAGGAAGATCACCGCATCCACCTCGGGGTGGCTCGCGACCAGCTCGAGGATTTCCGGGACCGTGTCGCGTGTCTCCCCCCCTGCCAGGTCGATCGGGTTGGACCGGCTCCAACGCGGAGGGAGCCTCGCATCGATCGCCGTGCAGAGATCCGTGGGGAGCTCGACGAGCTCAAGAGAGCTCCGGGAGAGCGCGTCGGCGGTGACCACTCCCCATCCACCGGCGGTCGTCACCACCGCAACGCGCGGCCCCCGGGGCGATGGCTGACTCGCAAAGGACGCCGCTGCCTCGTAGGCCTCCTCCACGGTGGTCGCATGCACGATGCCCATCTGACGGCACATCCCGCCGAAGACCTTGTCGTCGGCGGCCAACGAGCCGGTGTGGCTTGCCGCGGCCTTCCGGCCCGCCGGCGAGGAGCCTCCGGTCAGCACCACGAGCGGCAGATCGGCGGCAACCGCCCCGAGACGCGCCACCCCCCCGGGCCCGGCGGCGAAACCCTCGAGATAGGCCAGAGCGACCTCGGTCTCGACATCGGATGCGAAGTACTCGAGGTAGTCGAGGACATCGACGGCCGCCGCGTTGCCCGCGGAAACGGCTCGACTGATTCCCACGCCGGTCTGGGTCGCCAGGTTCAGGAAGGTCGACACGAGGTTGCCCGACTGGCCGGCCACACCGATGCGCCCGCTCGGCGGGTACGGGGCGACGATCTGGGCGCACAGTGATGCCGGCGTCGAGACCAGACCCTGTCCATTGGGACCGGCAAGGGCGATGCCCAGCTCATCGGCCAACGCCACGAGCTCCTGTTCGGCGAGACGGCCCTCATCGCCTGCCTCCCCGTAGCCGGCGGAAGCCACAAATGCGGCCCTGACGCCCTTTGCCGCACAGGCCCGCAGAAGATCGGCATTGGTCGATGCCGGCGTGCAGAGGATCACGAGATCGGCCTGTCCTGTCGGAAGCTCCTCGATGGAGGTCGCGCATTTGACACCCAGCACCTCCGCCCCCTCACGATTCGTGGCGAACACGCTCCCCCGGTAGCCGCTCGCCAGGATGTTGTGCAGGGCGACGAACCCGAACTTGCCAGGATGCGTGGATGCTCCGGCAACGATCACGCCGCGGGGATTGAACAGCGGATCGAGTCGCATGGGATCGGGACGAAACGGGTCGGGATGCATGGGCTCCGAACGTGTCGACGATGCCCGCTCGACCCCACCCGCGACGGCGTCGAGCTCGACCGGGGCTTCCATCTCGACCAGGGCGTCAACGGCCACGACCGCCCCCTCCGGCGTGATGATGAGCGGATTGAGCTCAGCCGACACGAGTCCCGGCACGTCCCCGGCGCACTCGGAGAGCCCGCACAGGAGCTTGACCAATGCCGATCGATCCGCGGCAACCTGACCTCGAAAGGCGCCGAGCAGCGCCCCCGCTGCGAGCTCGTCGAGCATGTCCTCCGCGTCGGGCGGTTGAATCGGCGTCACGCGGAACGTCACATCGGCAATGGCCTCGGCCAGAACCCCTCCGATTCCGACCATCACCACCATGCCGAGTTGTGCATCCCGATGGAGTCCGACGATGAGCTCGCGGTCGCCACGAATCTCGGGAGCCACGAGGACGGTGACCGCTCCGTCGTCGGGTCGGGCCGCCTCCAAAAGTGCCGTGGTCGCCGTGCGCAGTGCGACCTCGTCGTGGAGACCGAGATGCACGAGGCCGCGTTCGGTCTTGTGGGCGATGCCGTCCCCACAGAGCTTCGCCACCAGGGGATACCCGAGTGACGCAGCGGCCTCGGCGGCTTCATCGGGCGAGTGAACCTCACACTCATCGGCGAAGGGCGCGCCGTAGGCGCGCAACAGGCGCTTGGACTCGGATTCCGACAGGGTTCCGGACATGTCAGGGTTCGAGGGCAGCACGGAAAAATGCACGGATGTGATCGAGGCGGCGGCCGAGCGCGTCCGGGCCCATGGGATCCTGGCCGAGAAGCCCCTCCAGGAACGGCGCGTCACTGAAATAACTGAGCAGGGCGCCATACCCGGTCAGGAGCAGCTGCTCGGGGTCATGGCGGCGAAAGGTGCCGGCCTCCATCTCACGGGTGAGGTAGCCGACGGCGCGCTGAAAATGCATGCGAAGGGCGCCACCGAGGTCGAAGCCGAGATGATCGCCGTTCTCGATCGCCTCCCGACGAACCAGACGGACGAAGTCGGGATTCTCCTGGAAGAACGCAAAGCCGGCCGTGAGCACATGGTCGACCTGATCCCAGCCCTCCCTGGGCCCGCTGACGGCCTCCTCCACCCGCAGTCCCCAGTCGAAGAGCGAGCGGGTGAACACCTCCTGGTACAAGGCCTCCTTCGAGGCGAAGTGGTGCAGCAGGCTTGGACGCCGTATGCCCACTGCTGCGGAGATGTCCGCAAGCGACGTCCCGTAGTAGCCGTGCTCGGCAAAAGCGGCCATCGCTGCGGCCAGGATGGCCTCACGCGTCGACGGTGTGTCCGCTGCGGTAACCATTGGCCACGAGGATAGCGTGGCGTGACACATGGACAATCCGACCGGCCCATCCACGCCCACCATGCTTGCCCGAGGCATGCGTCGTCGTTGTCCGATGTGCGGCGCGGGGAACCTCTTCACCCGTTGGTTTCGAATCTGCGAGCACTGTCCCCGCTGCGGTATGCGGTTCGAGCGGGAGGAGGGCACCTTCGTCGGAGGCATGTTCATCAACATCGCGCTGACCGAGATCGCGCTGGCCCTGTTCATCGTCGTCGGCTTCGCGTTGACACTTCCGGACCCCCCCGTCGGGCCCATGGTGGTCGGTGCGGTGTTCATCAGCATCCTGGTGCCG
>JACOTK010000097.1 GCA_016178435.1 Actinomycetota bacterium | reverse complement strand
GTGCAGCAACGTGTGGACGTCATCTTCTCGGCCCGTCCTGCCCCGGGGCAGGATCTCCATGTCCTCGATCTCGGTTCGACCGAGCTCGAGGAGGTTCGCTGGATTCCGCTCGACGAGATCAGCGCACTGCACCTGCGAGACGAGTTGCAGACCGAGGCCGTGGGCGCCCTGCATGCCCGTTCGCTCCTGATCGAGACGGCGTCGAGGTCGGCGGCCACGTCTGGATCAGGGGCGGGGGGGTGTGTACCCTGGCGAAGAGCTGTGAATCGAAGGACGTAGGATGTCGGCCATGTCCAACCCGTCCATGCCCGTTGCCCCGACGTCGTGGCGAGTCGAGCCGATCGGCCCCCTCGTGGGCGATGTGACCGTTCGTGGCTCGAAGAACGCCGTGACCAAGCACATGGTCGCCGCATTGCTGGGGGACACGCCGAGTCGGGTTCTCAACTGCCCCGAGATCGGCGACATCGAGATCACGGCCGGCATGTTGCGGTCGCTCGGCTGCGAGGTCGAGGTTGAGGGGAGCGCTGTGAGCGTTGCGCCCGGAGCGATGTCGAGCGGACATGTGCCCCTTTCGTACGGCGGCCTGAATCGCATTCCCATCCTGTTGGTCGGGCCGCTGTTGCACCGCATGGGTGAGGTCCTGGTGCCGCTGGTCGGTGGTGACCGCATCGGCCCCCGGCCGATCGACTTCCATGTTTCCTCGCTCGAGGCGATGGGCGCCGAGGTGACCATGACGCCCGAAGGTCTTCATGCCAAGGGCGCCCAACTTCACGGCGCGCGCATTCGACTGCCGTTCCCCAGCGTGGGCGCGACCGAGACGGTGTTGCTCACCGCCGTGCTCGCGAAGGGTCGCACCCTCCTCGAGAACGCAGCCGTCGAGCCCGAGGTCATCGAGCTGGCGCTGTTCCTGCAGCGCATGGGGGCGCGCATCGAGCTGCGGCCCGATCGCCGATTCGTGATCGAAGGGGTCGATCGCCTGCAGGGCGCGGAGCACTTTCTCGCCGGTGACCGGATCGAGGCCTTCAGCTATCTGGTTGCGGGCTTGGTCACTGGTGGGCGGGTGCGGGTTCGCGGGTGCGTGCAGGGCCGGCTGGTCACGGCCATCTCGACGTTGCAGCGCATGGGCGCCCACTTCGAGATCACCGACGAATGGGTGGCGGCAGACGCGGACCGGCTGGGTCATGCTGTTGTCCAGACCGACACGCATCCGGGGTTCATGACCGACTGGCAGTCCCCGTTGGCCGTTCTGTTCACCCAGTGCGAGGGCATGTCGGTGCTCCATGAGACGGTGTACGAGGGACGCTTTCCCTATGTGGCGGCGCTCAAGGAGATGGGCGCCGAGATCGAGTTGTTCGACGCCTGCCTTGGCGGTCGGGACTGTCGGTTCAACGAGGCGTCAGCGGTGCATTCCGCGGTCGTTCGTGGCCCCACCCCCTTGCACGGGAGTGAGATCGTGGTGCCCGACATCCGTGGCGGCTTTGCGTACGTGATCGCTGCCGCCGCGGCGCAGGGCTCCTCCGTGATCCATGACGTCCATCACCTCGAACGTGGCTACCACCATCCGATGGAGGCGTTTTCCGACCTCGGTCTGAAGATCGAGCGCCTTGCAGGGCCATCGTCAGGTGCGTGACATCCGTCACGCTACAGTAGGGCGCCTGATGGACTTTCTCCGCAGGATCACGGCTGCCTTCACCGCACGGTGGATGTCCTGGGGACCGCCTGCGACCCTGCGGGAGACCGTGACATCGCACCTCGCGAGCGAGCCGTCGGAGCGCCGGGCGCCTTTTGTGGTCCTGTTCTGGATCGGCGCCGCCAACGTGATCGGCGGCGTGGTCGTCTTCATCTACCTGAACTACATCTCTGACCCCCTCTCGGACGTGACCCATCGCAACACGACGAGCCGCCTGGCGCTGTTTGTCACGTACGGATCGATCGCCGTGATCATCGGGGGCATACGGATGATCACGGCGATACGTCCTGTTTGGCAGTGGCTCATACGGCCTCGCCCGCTCCAGCCGCACGAACGCGTCACGGCGCTGCACCTTCCCATCACGATGGCCCGCGAAGCCATGGGCTACTGGCTCGGCGCCGTCGTGGCATTCGCGGCCCTGAACGTCCTCGAGCACATGGGAGCGGCAGAGATCCTGCGCGTCATGCTCGGCATCTTTCTGGGGGGCGTGAGCGCATCGGCCTTCACCTATCTGTTCGTCGAGGTCAGCCTTCGGCCGGTGTTCATCCGGGCTCTCGAGGGCGAGGTGATCGACAACAGCCTTGCACTCGGCATTCGAGCGAAGCTGTCGTTGTCCCGGGCGATGGGCTCGGGCATTCCCATGCTCTGGATCGCGTTGTCGCCCTTCGGTCGTGAAGATCGAGAGGCGATCATCGATCTGGCGCTCCTTGCATGGGTGGGCATCGTCTCGGGCGGCACCATGGTGTACATCGCTGCAGGCTCGGTCGCGGCTCGCCTGGCCGTGGTGCGCCATGCGATGTTGCGTGTGCAGGAGGGTGATATCGAGATCGATCTGTTGGTTGACGACGGTGGCGAGCTCGGGCGTCTCCAGGCCGGGTTCAACGAGATGGTGGCCGGGCTTCGTCAGCGTGAGCAGCTTCAGAACCTGTTCGAGCGTCACGTCGGCGACGAGGTGGCCCGCCACGCG
>JACOTK010000140.1 GCA_016178435.1 Actinomycetota bacterium | reverse complement strand
TTGGTTCCGTCGACCAGGGTGATGACGGTGTCCGGGGTGATGTCGATGCGTTCGACGAGGTCGCAGTTGAGCGCGAATGCCTGACCGTTGAGTCGTGTGAGCATGATCATGGGTGTCGTTCCTGATCTTCGGTTGTGACGGATTCCTGGGTCGAGCAACTGATTCATCGGCATCGTCGCCATCCAGATGAGGAGTTGAACCGAAACGGCGGGCCACGAAAGGCCCGCCGTTTCGGTTCTTCCCCCTCCTCCCCCTCAGATCAGGGGAGCGTGGTCATCGTTTGAGGTTGACCAGGTCCTGGAGGAGCTCGTCGGAGGCGCTGATGATGCGGGAGTTTGCCTGAAAGCCTCGCTGGGCGACGATGAGGTTCGTGAACTCCGCGGCAAGGTCGACGTTGGACATCTCCAGGGTGCCACCGTTCAGGAGTCCTCGCCCGCCCGAGCCCGTGATACCCACCTGAGCCAGGCCGGAGTTCACCGTGGAACGGAACATGGAGTTGCCCGCCTTCTCGAGGCCCCCGGGGTTGTTGAATCCCGCCAGGGCGATCTGGCCGATTGCCTGGGTCAGGCCATTGGAGAAGACGCCCGTGAGGGTGCCGTCCTGTCCGATCGTGAACGACTGCAACGAGCCCATGGTCGATCCATTTTGGCTCAACGGGGTGACGGTTCGTTGCGTGCCGAATTGCGAGAGCCCTGTCGTCGAGAGATCAAAGGTTCCACCACCCCAGGAGGCGCCCGGAGGAGTGACCACGATGTTGGACGGGCCCACCAGCACACCGGTCGCGGCGTCGAAGGTCAGGCCTCCGGCGCCGCTGGTGCCGATGATCGCTGACGTCGCGTCGCGGACGTTGAGCGTCCAGGCGTTCGCACCGGTGTTCATGAACTCGTAGGTGATCGGGTACTCGAGGCCCTGGCCGTCGTAGACCGTCGTTGAGGTGACGATACGAGTGCCGGACTCGGGGGGGCCTGCTGCGTAGACGGTGGCGTTCGCCGGAAGGTTTCCGAACAGCTCCGCCTCGGTCGTGCGTGTCGGCGGCAGGAGAGTCCCCAGGGGGAGTTGGAGATTTCCGATGGCCTCGTTGGTGTTGATCACGCCCGCCTGCGCCATCCAACCCTGGACGATGCCTCCGTCGGGGGCGACAAGTTGCCCGCTGGTGTCGAAGGACAGTGAGCCTGCGCGCGTGTAGAGGGTCTCACTGGCGGACTTGACGATGAAGAAGCCGTCGCCCGCGATGGACAGGTCGTTGGATCGGCCGGTCAGCTGGGCGGCTCCCTGGTTGAAGTTGGTGCTGATCGCGGCCAACTTCACGCCGAGGCCAACCTGAACAGGATTGCTGCCCCCGATGCCGTTCTGTGCCCCCCCGGCGCCTCGGAGGAGCTGGCTGAGCAGATCCTGAAAGATGACCGAGCTGGACTTGTAGCCCGCCGTGTTGACGTTGGCGATGTTGTTGCCGATGACATCCATCATCGTCTGGTGACTGCGGAGACCGGAGACTCCTGAGAACATTGAGCGCAACATGAATCTTGTTCCTTTCGGTTTGTGACTTGGTTGATGACCTTGCCATTACTGCAGGAGGGATCGTCAGGAAGGTGGGGCCTGGCTGACCTCCGAAATGGCGCTGTACAGAACTTCGTCCTCGCCCACCTTCAGGAGTGGGCCCCCGGGGGTGGCGCGAAAGCCGGTGACGATACCGGTGGCGGACTCACCGGCGCTGTTCGGGTAGGTGATCTGCCTCCCGATCAGTGCAGCCGCTCCGCTCTCCCGCTGCGAGGCGGTCAACTCCTCGAGTTTCTCGACCATGGTGAACTGAGCGGTCTGGGCCATGAAATCGGCGCCGTCGGCCGGGTGCATGGGGTCCTGATAGCGAAGCTGCGCGACGAGCAACTTCAGGAAGGCGTCCTTGCCCAGACCATTGTCGGGTGTGGTGGGCGGTGTCGGCGGTGGAGCGTTCACGGGGATGCCGGGCGTGATTGCGGTGGGCATGGATTCTCTCCTCAGAGCAGGACGTCGACCGCGGTCGCGGACGATGGGTCAGGCCCGGTCGGGTCGAGCTCGTCGACCGTGCCGGAGCCTGGGAATGACGGTGCAACGTGGTCTGCAGTACCACCTGGCTGCCGGGTGAAGCCACCGGCGGACCCACCCCAATCGGCATGGGTGCCGACGGAAACCTGTCCGGTGCTCAGCCCTGCGTCGTCGAGGGCCGTTCGGAGACCCGCGAGTGAGCCCTGAAGTAGATCCCGGGTTGCAGGGTGGTCGGCCTGCAGGTGTAGTTGGATGGTTCCGTTCTCGAACACCGCTCGTACCCGGACAGCGCCGAGCTCGGCGGGGTGCAGCTCCAGTGTCAGGTCGTAGCTCCCGTCGCCGCGGTGACGTAACGGCGCCACGGCATCGACCAGTTGCACGTGGGCCATCGGCGCCGCGCTCGGCGGGTGGCTCGGAGATGTGGCTGGTGTGGCGGATTGGGGCTGCCGGGGTCCTGCCTCGATCTTGCCGGACAACGTGGCGACAAAGTCGGCATCGATGCCGCCGTCGCTTCGCCTGTGTTCGTCGGATCCGGACGGTGCCGTGGATGGTCCGGGCTCGCCGAGCATCAAGGACACGAGGTGTTCTGCAGACGCACGGGCCGGCTGATCGTGCCCATCCTGCCGGCTCATCGCGGAGCCGCCGTTCAGGTTCGCGGCGAGGGAGGACTGGAGCGAGGACGCAGTCTCGGTTTGGCCGGTTGAGCCGGGCTGGTGCGCGTCAACCGGAGCCCCGTGGGCGTCGCCGCCGATACCGAGATCGACATCGAGATGGAGGCCCGCGTTTCCGTGTTCGATGGAGACCGCGGCGGCAGCAGCCATCTCGAGCGATGCGTGCCCTCGTGCGAGGTGGGCTGTCACACCCTCCTGCATCGACTGGGCCATCGCCTGTGCGTCGGCAACTCCATCGGTGACGGCGTCAACCACGCCCTCCACCAGATCGCCCGCGTGGAGCGAGGCGCTGAGGGACGCGTCAAGCGCGGCTCGCAGCGAGGTGATGCTCTGCAAGCCGCGCTGGGTGGGCGATCCCAGGTCGCCGGCCCCGACGATGGCGACTTCGAGGTCGACGGCCGCAGTCGCCTGTGCCTCCGATGTTGTCCCATTGCTTTCGGCTGTCGGTGCGGACGACGTCGGTGGGCGGTGCGTGAACGACGCGAACAGCGATGCCAGCAGGTCGCTGAACCGGTCGGGGCCATGCTCGGCTCCGGCGGTCTCGTGGCTTCCCTCAGCCTGTGGCTCGCCCTTGCCGCTGACCTGTGCAGTGACGCGCCCCTGGCTCGCTCCACCCGTCGGGGTTGAGCCAGGAGGGGGAGCAGGGTCGAGGATCACCAGCGGTAGGTTCATGCTCATGGGTTCATTCCTTCCATTAAGGACATGACGCGTTGGACATAGGCCTGGGTCTCGGAATACGGCGGCACGCCGCCGTAACGAGCGACCGCCCCCGGCCCGGCGTTGTAGGCAGCGAGAGCCGTTTCGACCGAGCCGTATTCGTTGAGATAGGAGGACAGGAGACGTGCAGCTCCGTCGACCGCCTCGGCGGGAGAGAACGGATCGACACCGAGACCCGCTGCGGTCGACGGCATCAGTTGCATGAGTCCCTGGGCGCCCGCCTTGCTGACCGCACGCGGGTTGAGTCCTGACTCAGCCCGGGCGACTGCAGCCAGGAGACTCGGCGAGATGCCGTACCGCTCGCCGGCCGCGGCGAAGAGGTCGTCGAACGCGCTTGCGGCAATGCTCGGGCGTCCCCGATCCGGGCTTTCGCTGCGCAAGGTCGTGTCATCGGGCAGCACGCGACGGATGGCAGTGGGCGTGGCGGTGACCGGCTGGAGTTTCACGACATCCCCACGTTTGGGGGCGACGATCATCGTGTTGTCACCGGCATAGATGCCGATGTGATCAACCGGGCTGTTGAAGGCAAGCAGGTCTCCCGGCCTTGCGTTCGCCATCCCCGACACGGGGACTCCGGCTCTCGCCTGGTCACGGCTGACGCGGGGAAGCTCGATACCCACCTGTTGGTACACGTACTGAACAAGGCCCGAGCAGTCGAAGCCGGTTCCGGGAGTCTCGCCCCCCCAGACATAGGGGGTGCCCAAATGCTGCCTTGCCAGTTCAACCACGTGTTCACCGGTTGCGAGACCGTCGCTCGCCGACCCGGGATCGGCGAGATCGATGTCTCCCGACCCGCCCGCTTCGACGGACTTCGCGAGGACATCGGCAAACGATGCTCCGGAGGGCGCGCCGAGGGCCATGGGGGGCCGCCCGGTCGAGAATCGTCCCTGAATGTCGGCGATGCGGTTCTGTATGTCCATCCAGGGCATCGCGCTCGAATCGATGACCGGGCTCATCGTTGTCTGCCGAATCGTGCGCTTGTCAGCTCGTCGAGTGCCGCCGTCTCGGCCTTGTTGACCTCGATGAGGTGTTCGCCTCGATGGCGCTCGTCGAGGTTCTCCAGTGAGGTGACGCGGCCTGCCGCCTCTGCCCAGCTCCTCCGGCTCTCGTTGACCTCGATGACAGCCAGCTCGTGCGCGGCGGCGGCAGCGACGACTCCTGCCGCTACCAGCTCGATCTGGGCGCGTTCGGCGAGAAACTCGGGCGCCGAGCGAGTGCCGATCGGTGTCGAAATCGAGTGGTACCGCTCGAAACGTGAGATCTGCAGTTGCTGCGCGCGTTGTTCTGCTCGTTGAGCCTGTGCGAGGACGGCAACCGAGCGTTCCTCCTCGACGCGTCGCACCCGCAACACCGGATCGAGTCGGAAGCGGTAGCGCTTCATCCGCTCATCCCCAGCAGCTGATCGAGCTCGTGCCAGCTCGCGTCGGCAGGGGCGCCTGTTCCGAGATCCTGACAGAGAAAGGATCGAATCGGCTCTCGGAGCGATACGGCTCGGTCGACGAGCGGATTCGTGCCGCTGACATAGGCGCCGATCTCGATGAGATCTTTTGCCTCTCGATGGGCGGCGAGCAGGCGGCGTAGCTCCACGCCGAGCGAACGTTGTGCCGCCGTGGTGATGGCGGGGGTGACGCGTGAGATCGATTCGAGAACGTCGACGGTCGGGAAGTGCCCCTCGGTCGCCAGGCTTCGTGACAGCACCACATGGCCATCGAGAATCGAGCGTGCCGTGTCACCGATCGGCTCGTTCATGTCGTCGGCCTCGACGAGGACGGTGTAGAGCCCGGTGATGGATCCCCTCTCCGCCGCTCCCGCACGTTCCAACAGGCGCGGAAGCATGGAGAACACCGAGGGGGGGTAGCCGCGGGTGGTCGGCGGTTCTCCCGCTGAGAGGCCCACCTCCCTTTGCGCCATGGCAAAGCGGGTGAGGCTGTCCATCATGAGCACGACGTCCTTTCCCTCGTCGCGAAACCATTCGGCGATGCGAGTCGCGGTGAAGGCGGCTCGCAATCTCACGAGGGCGGGCTCGTCGGATGTGGACACGATGACGACCGAACGTGCGAGACCTTCGGGACCAAGGTCCTCCTCGATGAACTCCCGGACCTCCCGGCCGCGTTCGCCAACCAGGGCGAGCACGGAGATGTCGGCCGAGGTGCCACGGGCGATCATGGAGAGAAGGCTCGACTTGCCGACGCCCGAGCCGGCGAAGATCCCCAGACGTTGGCCCCGGCCGCACGGCACGAGAGTGTCGAGCACGCGCACCCCGAGCGGGAGTTGTTCGGTGATGCGTTGACGTCGAAGGGGATGGGGTGGGTTCCCGTCGGTGGTCACGCTCTCCAGCCCGGAGGGAAGGGGACGGCCGTCGATCGGCCGACCGAGCCCGTCGAGCACGCGTCCGAGCAGGCCGATGCCGACCTGGACCGTGGGAGGCCCTCCCGTGGCGACGACGGGTGCGCCGACACGCAGACCGTGCAAGGTGCCGTAAGGCATGCAGGTCAACGAGTCGTGCTGGAGGGCGATGACCTCGGCGTGAATCGGTCCCTCAGGTGCCTCGATGGTCAGGGCATCGCCGATAGCGGACTCGATACCGGCCACTTCGAGGTGCAGGCCGAGCACACGTACGACTCGTCCCACTCGCAGCGGTCGTGCGGCAAGGACGGCTTGCGAAAGACGATCGGCGGTGATCATGGCCGGTCACCGACTCCTGGCTCGTCGAGCATGGCCTGACGTGCTCGAGCAATGGCCGTGGTCAGTCGGGCGTCCACCTGACAATCCTTCGCATCGAGCAGACAGCCACCCGATTCAACCGAGGGGTCGCAGAGGACCGTGAACCGACGACCGGGCAACAGGTCCTCGATGCTGCCCAGCGTCTCGACGTCTCCCGGGTTCAGTCGTACGACAAGACTTTCGTCCGGGGGAGCCAGGGCAAGGGCTCTGGCGACTGCGTCTCGACCGGGAGAGCGCGACAGCTCCAGCTCTCGTCCCAACAGGGCGGCGGCGAGGTCGAACGCCGCAGTCGCAACGGTGGCCTCGAGGTCAGTCAGATCGAGCGTCCGGCGGAGTTGGAACTCGACGACTGCCGAGGCCAACGCATCGAGGGCCGACGCCAGGCGGCGTGTCTGCTCCTGTTGCCAAGCGTCCCGCTCGGCGCCGGCTGCCTGTTCGACGGCTGCCCGTGCCTCGTTGAAGCCCTGATCCCATCCGTCCCGATAGCCGGACTCGATGGCGCTCCCGACCATCTCCGGTGAAACGACCGACTGTGACCCGGCGATGACATAGCTGCTCAGATCAAGTTCATCCGGCCGTGTGGTCGCGATGTGGCCCTCGGCCGCCCGCAGGACGCGTGTCCTGGATCGTGGGTCAGTTGACGAATTCATCGGCATTCCTCGACAGGACAAGCTGGCCTGATTCCTCGAGGGCCCGAATGACCCGGACCATGGCCCCCTGCGCCTGCTCGACCGTTTTGATGCGGGTCGGTCCGAGCAGCTCGATCTCATCGAGCAGGTTCGTTGCGGCGCGTTCGGACATGTTGCGTGTGATCTTGGTCCGCACGTTGTTCGGGACGCCCTTGAGCGCGACGGCAAGCTCCTTGCTGTCGACCTGGCGCAACATCAACTGAATGGAACGATCGTCGAGGTTGGTGATGTCCTCGAACACGAACATGCGCTGGCGTACCTCATCGGCGAGCGTTGAATCCGCCCGTTCGAGACCCTCGAGGATCAGGCGCTCCGTCGCCCGGTCGGAGCGGTTGAGAATGTCCACCAGGCTCTGAACGCCTCCGGCGGTGGACAGCTCGGTGGGTTGCAGCACCGATGACAGCCTTCGTTCGAGGACGGCCTCGATGTGCTCGATCACGTCGGGCGAGGTGCGGTCCATCTTTGCCAATCGTTGGGCGACCTCTCGCTGGAGCCCTTCCGGCAATCCGCCCATGATCATCGCGGCGTTGTCGGGGGGCATATAGGCGAGGACCAGGGCGACCGTCTGCGGGTGCTCGTCCTGGATGAACGAGAGCACCTGGCGCGGGTCGGCCTTCCGGAGGAACTCGAATGGCATCTCGACGATCGAGGCACTCACCCGATCGAGGATCTCATCGGCCTTGTCGCTGCCGAGACTATCCTCCAGTAGCGTTCGTGCGAGCTCCATGCCGCCACGGGTCACCGTCACATGTGTCTCCGCCAGGATCTTGAACTCGTCCAAGAGCTCTTCGACGACCTTGAAGTCCACAGGCCGCATGCGTGCGACCTCCGCCATGATGTCCAGGACCTCGTTCTCACGAAGCGCCTGAAGCACCTGGCCGGCACGTTCCTTGTCCATCTGCAGGAGGACGATCGCCGCCTTCTGGGCGCCGGTGAGGTGTTTGACGGACATAAGCGGTCAGCTTCTCCGGTCGGCGAGCCAGCTGCGGAGCACCTGGGCAACCTCGTCGGGCTGCTTCTCGATGAGCTCGTTGATCTGAGGTTGGATGGCAGGACGCACCTCCGGCTCCGGCTCGAGCTCTTCGCGTGGAGCGGTCAGGGCGTCCAGGTCCAGCGCCTGGGACCCTTGGGTGACCCGTGCCGGATTGGGGGAAGCGCTGATCGCCCGCAGAGGGATCCCGGTAGGGAGCTCGATCGGCGTGGTGATCATCGCCCTGCTCGACTTGCGGGCGCTGCGGTAGGCGAGGAAGAGGACCAGGGCGACGATCAGCAGGGCGCCCACATTGCGAACCAGGGCCATCAGCTGGTTCTGCTTCTCCGCTGCCGCCCGGGCCGCTCCCTGTTTGGCCTCCTCCTTGCCCGCGCTGGTGTCGAAGGGCATCCGCCCGATCTCGACGGCGTCGCCACGGTTCGCATCGAGTCCCGCGGCTGCGGAGACCAGTCGCTCGATCTCGGCACGGTTGGTTGCGTTCTTGGCCTTCCCGTCGAGGAGTACGGCGACCGACAGCCGCTCGAGGGTGCCCGGAGCCTTCTTGACATTTTCGGTGACCTTGTCGATCGCAAAGGTCTGTTTGTCCTCGGTCTTGCTGTAGGTGTTGGAATCCCCGCTCGGGTCGGTTGGCAGGGTGTCAGGTCCGAGAACGCCGCCCACGGCGTTGCCATTGCCGGTGAAGTTCTCCGTCACGTTGTTCGCCGCAACGGGAGGTGCATTCTCCTTGCCGAAGGTTTCCGTCTGCGATGTCCGTTCGTCGTAGTTCATGGCGGCACTCACCCGGACCACGGCATGACCCGCGCCAACCAGGGGTTCGAGCATGTCCTCGAGCGACCGGGCGAGGCGGTCCTGGTAGGCAGTCGTCTGCTGTG
This sequence comes from Actinomycetota bacterium, assembly GCA_016178435.1. GTDB lineage: Bacteria > Actinomycetota > Acidimicrobiia > Acidimicrobiales > CADCSY01 > JACOTK01. The sequence goes on along the minus strand of JACOTK010000140.1, from coordinate 4,765 downwards.
CCTGGGCATCGGTGTCCGCGCTGCCTCCCTGTCCGGGACTGGAGAGCACACGACCGGTTGCGTCGGCGACCGTGACGTCCTCCGGCGCAAGACCCTCGACACCCGATGCCGTCAGGTGAACCACCGCCTGCACCTGACCGGTGGTGAGCGATCTCGATCCGGCCATGGTGACGAGAATCGACGCTGTCGGCTTCTTCGTATCCTTGGCGAAGAGATCGTCCTGGGGGATGACGAGATGAACGGTCACCGCGCTGACACCCTCGATGGCCTTGATCGTGTTCGACAGCTCGCCCTCCAGTGCCCGCTGGTAGTCGACGCGTTGGCGGAACTCCGAGGTGGTGATGCCCTGCTTGTCGAGCAGGCTGTAGCCGGCAGATCCTGCAGTAGGGAGTCCCTTGGCACTCAGATCCAGGCGTACCTGGTAGAGGTCCTTCCTTGGAACGAGGACAGCGGTACCTCCGTCACCCAACTTGTAGGAAACGCCCTTCGATGTCAGTTCCTGGGTGACGGCCGCGGCATCTCCTGAGGAGAGATTGCTGTAGAGCGAGACATAGGACGGAGAGCCGGCCCATCGATTGAACGTCAGACCGGCGATCATGAGTCCTGCCACCGCAAGGACGAGAACGGTCTTCTGACCGGAAGTGAAACCCGCAAACAGCGCCGAGAATCGATCCCGGTATGCCTTCACGTTGCTCAGCATCACACGCCCATCTGCATGATCGAGTTGAAGGCCTCAACAGCCTTGTTGCGTACGGCGACGGTCAACTCGGTGGCAACCGTTGCCTCGGTGGAGGCGATCATGTAATCGTGCACATCGGTGAGCTCACCCGTGCTCGCCTGGGTGGCAAGATGGTCGGAGGTCGCCTGCAGTCCCTCCAGGTTCTGCATGGCGTCGACGACCATCTTGGAGAAGTCCTGGCCGCCGGGCGCTGCAGCGCCGACAGAGCCCGCTCCGACGGACGGAAGAGCAGGGAGGGCGGGCAGGGCGGCGGAGGCAATGGGTGCAATGGACATGGCTACTTCCCGAGTTGGAGGGCTTGCATGTAGGCGTCCTTCACCCGGTCAACGACGGCCAGGTTTGCCTGGTAGCCGCGCTGCGAGATGAGGAGCTGGGTCATCTGGTCGCTCAGGTCCATGTCGGGGTAGCGGACCATGCCGTTCTCGTCGGCGAGTGGGTGATCGGGCTGGTACATGACCCGACCCTCCTTGTCGCCGAACAGTACGCCCGAGACCCGGCTACCCGTTCCTATCCCGTTGCGCCCGCTGCTGTAGTCGGCAGCCTCGGCCACGACATAGCGCGCCTGGAAGGCATCCTCGGTCATCGGCTTGACGGTGTTCAGGTTGGCGATGTTGTCCCCCACCGCGTCCATCCATGTTCGGTAGACCCGTAGCGCGGATCCTGCGGTCTCGATCGCTCCGAAGATCATCAGGCCCCCTTGATCGACGTGCGGAGAATGCGGAACTTGGCGTTCATGGCCTCAACCATCAGCTGGTAGCGAAGGTTGGTGTCGATCATCCCCAGCGTCTCCTCGTCGAGATTGACGTTGTTGCCGTTGACCCCGGTCGCCGCCATCGAGCGTCGCGTGCTGACCTCGCTCTTCATCGGATCACCGGTTCGCAGGGCATCCCTCAAGCTGTCCTCGAACGAGACCCGGTTCGCCAGATAGCGAGGTGTTTCCAGGTTGGAGACATTGTCGGCGGCGGCTCGTTGGCGAGCGGCCAGGCCGCGAAGCGAGGCATGAATGGCATCCATGGCGAGATCGCTCATCGCCCAGACCCCCCGGAGGTCCGGCGGTTACGGCCAGGTGAGCCCATGACGGATGAGGTCGGCTGCAGGTGCGTTGCTGGTTGGCGGATCGGCATTGACGACTTCCTCCCCGAAGGTCGGTTGTTCCCTGCTGCCGATCCATGGCAGCTGTCAGCACTCCTTGGCTATGTTTGTGATCGGTCGATTCCCCCCGAACCTTGAGGAATTGATGGAATATTGTTCCGCCGGGCCGACCTCGGAAAACCTCAGAGAGAGGTGTCGATGAAGTTCGGGTGGCTCTCGGGGATGTTGCGTGCCAGCTCGTGACTGACAGCGAGACCCTGTGCTGCGAGCTTGAGTGCATGCTCCATCTCGCCTTGGACGCGCGCTACTCGTTCGCTGAGCGCAATTACCGTGGCCACCAGGTGCGAGGGGATAGTGCCTTCGAGGTCGGGTGGCGCGAAGGGGTGGTCGATCGTGTTGTCCCGAGCCAGGGTGAGGATCTCGCCGGTTCCCTTCGCGCAGACCGCTTCGAGCCGGGTGATCTCCTCGGCGAGCGCACCGAGAGCGGTCTCCCAGGCTCGATCGCTCATGTCCCGGCCGGCCATTCCTGACTGTTCAGGTGGGCGAGTGCCTGATGCCAGGCATCTCGCAGTGGATCGACCAAACGACGACACTCACCGACCTTGGCCGCATCCTTCTTGATGTTGGCCGAGATGAGCTCGGTCAGGAGGAAGGCGTAGAGCGAGGCCAGGCCCGGGCCGCCCTCCCAGGCATTCGGGTCCAAACCCGATCGGAGCTCCATGACGATTTCCTGGGCATGGAGCAACTGCGCCGAGGCAATGTCGAAGCTCCCCGTGACCAGCGCATGCTGTGCCGTGGCCAGATCCCGGGCGAGCCGGTCGTAGAGCATCGTCACGAGCTTGGCCGGCGACACGGTGGTGACCGCGTCGTTGAGGTAGCGGTCACGCAAGACAGTCTTGTTCACGAGTTGAGTCGTCCCTTCACGTTCTCACCGGGTTGCCACTCACTGCGTGTTGCCCAATGAGCCGAGCTGCCCTGCGAGCCAGGAGCCCTGGTTGCGCAGGCGTCCGAGCATGGTCTCGAGGTTTCCGTATTGACGTTTGAATGCTTTTTCTTTTTGCGCGAGCCGGCTGTCCCAATTGGTGATCTGACTCTCGAGCTGCTTGTTCTCGCTCTTGCGACCCTCGATCGCAAGAGCGATCTGTCCCGTGCCAAAGGTCGTCGCCGACTTGGCGACGAGACGAAGTCGCTCGGCGATGCCGTCGTCGGACGTGATCCCGGTATTGGCGAGAAACAACCCCTTGACGGCCGTCGGGTCCTTGACCAAGGCAGTGGTGAACTTGGTCTTGTCAAAGGCAAACAGGCCATCCTTGCCGATCGAGATGCCCGCATAGCCTCCGCTCATCAGGCTGCTTGCGCTCACCGAGCTCGTCACGGCATTCGTCAGGGTCTGCTGCAGGCCGCGTGCAAGCTGGTTGGAGAGGAAGATGCCTGCGGTCTTGGTCGCCGCGTCGTAGCCGGACTGGCTCTTGATCGACGTGATGGCGCTGTTCACGGCGCTCACCAGGGCGCCGACCTTGTCGGCCGTCCCATCGACGTCCGCGTCGACCGAGACGGTGGCGGCTCCCTGGCCCTTCAGGGTGAGGGTGACCCCTGACAACAGCGTCGTGAGGGTGTTCGATGCCGATGTCACGCTGTAGGCGCCCGGCCCTGAGCCAACTTGGACAAGGGCGTCGATGCCCTGGGTCACGATGCCGGCGAAGTTGCCCAGAGCGGTGAGGTTTGTCGCATCCACCGTGAAGGCCGATGCATCCCCAGTTGCCTTGGCGGTGAGCTGGAGCTTGTAGGAGCCCGCCGAGACCTGCACGGCGGCAGCCGAGACCCCGGCGGCACTGGCGTTGATCGCCGACACCACGGAGGACAGTGAGCCATCGCCGAATTCAGCGGCGGTGATCGTGGTCGACCCGATGGTGAAATCACCGGTGGCAACCACCGTCGAGAGGCTTGCGACACCGGTTGAGGAAACAACGCTGTGAGCGGCGGCGAGGTTCGTGACGTTGAAGGAAAGCGAGCCCGAGGTGGCCCCGGACGATGCTGTCGCGGCGACCTTGTCCGGAGCGGAGGAGCCGGCCTTCATCAGACCCCAGCCGCTTGCCCCGTTGAGTGCCCCCGCTGCGGTCTCGATGGCGAGGAACTTGCTGTTCAGGGTCTGAAAGGCGTCGATGACCTTTTGATTCGAGGCCTGCCTTGCCTTCAACCGCAGCTGAGGCTGACGCTCGAGGTCCATCAGCTGCGAGATCAGGCCGGCGCTGTCGAGACCCGAGACCAGACCGTCGACACTCGTTACCATGGCGGGACCTCTCGTTTCTGTCTTGCCTGTTCGGCCAAGGTGATCGCCATGGCCAGGATTTGCCGGGATGGAATCTGACTGATGACTTCGCCGGTCTTTACGTCGCGAAACTCGGTCACGTTCACGCCGATCTCGCTGTTGCGGTGAACCTCGACTGTCACCCCGGGACGTCCCTGTTCCTCATCGGCGCGTTCCGGCGCGGGTTGAGCAGATGCACGGATGTGTTCTTTGACCGGGGAACCTTCGGGGTGGACCATTTCGTCCGGTCGCTCGTGCGGCGTGATGGCCGTGACCTGGAGGCTCCCCACGGCGCTGATGCCCATGAGGATGCTCCTTGTTGGTCCACTTCATCGGGGGTGGCCGAAGCCACCCCCGATGAAGCGATTGCCTACGCTTGCGGGCTCAGCCTCGGAGGAGGGAGAGCACGTTCTGTGGTGCCGAGTTGGCCTGGGCCAACATGGCGGTGCCTGCCTGGGACAGGATTTGTGACCTGGTGAACTGAACCATCTCGATTGCCATGTCCGTGTCACGGATACGGGATTCAGATGCCGCGAGGTTTTCCATGGCCACGTTGAGGTTGGCGATGGTGTGCTCGAAACGGTTCTGAACGGCGCCGAGCTTGGCACGGCCGGCCGAGACCGTCG
>JACOTK010000158.1 GCA_016178435.1 Actinomycetota bacterium | reverse complement strand
TTGGCGACATCAAGGGTGTGGACGGAAGAAGGGCGGCGATCGCACGGGCTCAACTCCTCGAGATGGACCTCGATCAGGCACGGTCCTTCGGCGGCGATCCCGAGGTGACGGGCGTCACCGGTGCAACACCCAAACCTGGGCATGTGGTCATCACCACCGATGTGGCGCGCAGCCTCCGGGCGCACGCCGGTGACTCGATCGTCACCCGCGCCTACGGACAGGCCCTCACGCTGAAGGTGGACAAGGTTCTCGATCAACGCGGCCTCGCCGGCTTCTGGCGCGGCCCTGAACGTCGGTCCTACAACCTCTTCGTCACCCCCGGCACCATTGCATCGCTCGTCGCGAGGATCCCGGTCCGCCTGCCGATCATGGCGCAGCCGGAATCGCTCGTGCTCATCTCCAACCGGGGGGGCGTCAACGACGGCGTCAAGCTCAGCGAGACCCTGACAGCCGAGATCGAAAGGGCAGTCAGCGATCTCGATGCCCGCGTGCAACCGATCAAGGCCGATCTCTTCGACAACGCGAAGGAGGTCGGTGGCCGCATGGGCGACATCTTCACCGCAGCCGCAACCTTCGGGGTGATCGCCGGACTCCTGTTGATCGTCAATGTCATGGTCATGCTGGCCCAGGAGCGCAAGTCGGAGCTCGGCATGCTTCGCGCCATCGGGCTGCGCCAAAGCGGCCTCATCGCGGCGTTCTCGACGCAGGGATGGATGATCGCCGCCGTCTCCTCGACGCTCGGCGCGGCCACCGGGCTGGGCCTCGCAAAGCTCGTCACCTCCCTCTCCGAGGGAGCCCTCGGGGGTGGGGGCGACCCCGAGCTCAAGGTACCCGTGCGCTTTGTCGCCACGTGGGCAAGTGTCCAACGTGGATTTGCCATCGGTTTCGCGGTGACGCTTCTCACCGTGGTCATCACCAGCGTCAAGGTCACCCGGGTCAACATCATCCAGGCCATTCGGGAGCTCTCCGACGCCCCCGGCAAGGACAGAGGTCCCCTTCCCCGCCTCGGCGGCGCCCTCGCGGTGTCGGCGGGGATCATCTGGACCGCCGTTTCCTTCAGCAGTCATGAGCCCTTCGGCATCCTCTTCGCCCCTGTTCTCATCATCTCGGGAGCCGTTCCCTGGCTGGTCCGCGTCGCCTCACCTCGTCTCGTCCTCTCCGTCGCCTCCGCCCTGGCGATCGTCTGGAGCATCGGAGGCGCGATCCTGGCCCTCGGGGACGGCAACCTCGGCAGCAAGGCCGTCATGCTCGGGGTAGGTGAGGGCATATCGCTCACCGCTGCCGGCGTCACCCTTGTCGCCCAGAACCAATCGCTCGGTCGGCGTGCCATGCGGGCATCCGGCAACAAGTCCATGGCGCTCCACCTGGGCATCTCCTACCCCCTTGCCCAGCGATTCCGGACCGCGATGACACTGGGCATGTTCTCGCTGGTGATCTTCACGTTCACGTTCGTCTCGCTCATCTCCCACATCCTCGCCACCGGGATCGACGGGCTCACCGACACCGTGGCAGGCAAAGCCGACGCGATCGCTTTCTACAGCCCGGCTGCGCCGCTGCCCCTCGACGAGTTGCGGGAACGCCCTGACGTTGCAGCCATCGCGCCACTCGCGACCGCCGACGTTCGCTATCGGACGCCATCCATGAACAAGGCGCACGACTGGCCATTGGCGGCATTCGACGAGCGTTACCTCGAGATGGGTCCGCCCCGGCTCGTGAACCTCGGTGACTACCCGACGGAAGCCGCCGTGTACAAGGCAGTGCTCCACGATCCGCGCCTCATCATCGTGGACACGAAGTTCCTGCGCGTCGGTGTCGGCGTCCCCGAGACGGTCGCACCGGTCGGATCACGCCTCACCATCATCGACCCGGACGGGGGAGCCCGGCGAGAGGTCACCGTCGCCGCGATCGCCGCCCCGGACACCGACCTTCACGGCGCCCTGTACGGTCGGCCCGGCGCCGTCGCATTCCTCGGGGACGAGATCGCCGAGAACCGTGCCTACATCAACCTCGTGGACGGGGCCGACCCCGAGAGCTTCGCCCGGGAGATCGGCGACGCCTACGTCGATCGTGGCGTGCAATCCTTTGCCTTCAAGACCCTCGTCTCCGCGGCCCTGTCGACCCAGGACCAGTTCTTCAGGCTGTTGCGTGGTTATCTGGCTCTCGGCTTGATGGTGGGCATCGCAGGACTCAGCGTGATCACGGTGCGGGCGGTGCGCGAGCGGCGACGCCAGATCGCCATCCTGCGATCGCTCGGCTTCCCCTCGAACGCCATCGGCCGATCGCTCGTCTACGAGTCCCTGATCGTCGCGCTGCAGGCCACCGTGCTCGGCGTGTCGCTCAGCATGATCACCACCTACAACCTCGTCGAGGGATCGGATCTCTTCTATGCGATCTTCGGCTCCCCCGCCGGCTTCAGCGTGCCCGTCGCGCCGATCGCCGTGCTCGTGGTCATCACCGTCCTGGGGGCACTTGCCGCAACGATCGGCCCGGCGTGGAGCGCCACGAGGTTGAAACCCGCGATCGGACTGCGAATCGCCGACTGAACCCCTCGACATTGAATCGACGGATCACGGTCCCGGGGACGGGGCACGGCATTTGATGACGGGACACGGCGGCGGCGGCGTGCGACGATGGTCACCCCTGCACCTCGCTCCCGGCGCGTCCGGGCTCGCCCAAGGATGACTCCAATGGAAGAAGACCCCACCCAACCCGACGTGCCGGCTGGAAGCGATCCGACCGCGGTGTCCGGCATGTCGGGCGGAACCGAGCCGACCATTCCTTCTCCGGTCACGGGCGACACGTCCAACACGGGCGACACGTCCAACCCGGACTCGGAGCCCACGACCTCTCGTCCGATTCGGCGAGTGCTGCGCATCGGCCTGCCGATACTCGTTGCCCTTCTCACGATCGCGATACTCGCTCCCGCCACGCCCGCATCGTGGGCGCTGAGTCGGGCGATCTCGCGTTCGGTCAGCGACTGCGTGGACGTCAGTGGCCTGGATCTCGACCTGGGATCGTGGCCCGTCATCCCGCGTGCAGGTCTCGGCAGGATCTCGAACCTCTCGGCAACCGCCGACGTTGTCGATCTCAACGGACTCCGGCTCTCGGACGTGTCGTTCGCCGTCGACAATCTCGACTACTCACCGCTCCAGTGGATCGGCCGTGACGGTCCGGTAACCATCAAGAACGGCAGGACCACCGCTCACATCACCGAGGCCGATCTGAACGCCTACATGAGCAAAGGCCTCCCGGGACTCAACATCGAGATCATCGATGACAAGCTGATGCTCCACGTGGCCATTCCCCTGCTCGGTGACATTTCTGTGCCCCTCAAGTTGGCGCTCGACCGGGGTGGACTTCTCCTCTCTCCCGATCTCGAGGACACGATGCCCACGATCGGGCGCCTGCTCCCCGGCCTCAGGGTGGACCCCCCCGAGGGGATGGAGATGACCCGGCTCAAGGTCTCCGACCGATCCATCGAGATGGCGGCGAACTTCAACATCGACGGCAAGCTCCAGCCCATTGCCTGCGATGCCGCCGGCGGCGTGAAGCTCTCGACAGGCTGATTCCCCGATTGGCCGCCCCCGCTCAGGGGCGCGCAATCGCCTGGGCCACGGCAGCGTGGACCTCATCGTGCGCCGTGACATTGCGTCGTCGATCCGTTTGAACGACGACGACATGGGTGCCCGAGGTCTCTCGGGCAACCCGCAGGGCGACGTCGAAGCCCTCCGGATCATGTGCCGTCAGTGCAGGCAGGCCGTGCGCCGCCACGATGCCGACCAGATCGACCGCCTGTGGCGTGGCGAACAGTTGCTCGAAACGCTCCTGATCCAGGGCTGATGCCTGGGGAAGAAAGGAGAAGATCCCCCCGCCACGATTGTCGACGACCACGATCGTGAGGTCGATGTTGCGGCGGGCCAGGCCCAGCAACCCGTTGGCGTCATGGAGAAATGCCAGGTCGCCGATGAGCAATGTGGTCGGCCCGCCGCCGCCGAGCGCCACGCCGACCGCCGTCGAGACGACGCCGTCGATGCCATTTGCACCTCGATTGGCGACAACACGCATGTCGGGACGAGGGGCCGAGTACCACTCGACATCACGCACGGGCATCGAGGACGAGACCACCAGGGTCGACCCCGACGCCAAGGTCTCGACCACCCGTCGTGCCACTGCCGGTTCGGTGTTCGTCCCGTCGCTCCCCTGTCCTCCAAACGACATGGAGGCGTCCACCCGCTTGAGCGTCGCCTCGATGGCCCCTTGGGCTGCCTGCTCCGCTGCATGCCACGAGGACGGCCAGGCGCCCGTCCGGCCTCCCCCCACGGGTTCGGCCAAGGGTGCGATCGCGTGTTCGCTCAGGTGTTCGGCCAACGCCCGACACCACGCTGCGGGGTCTCCCGACACGACCCAGTCGACAAGGCGGTCGGGGTCGAGCCACGCTCCGTCGCGATCGATCAGGACCTGTCGGGCGCCGCTGCGCGCCAACCAGCCGGCCAGCACCTTCGACGCGGGCAACTCGCCGATGCGCAACACCACATCCGGACGGTGCGACGTCGCGAAACCCTCGTCACGCAACAGCGCGTCAAAGGCGGCGACCGTGCGGAGGCCCGGCACCCGGCATCCTGATCGGGGATCCGCCAACACCGGCCACCCCATGGCGCTCGCCAATGCCGACACGGCTTCAGGGTCGGTGCCGGGGCCTCCTGCCACGACCACGCCCCGCTCGGCCTGCAGCACCTCGGCGATCTCCTCGATCGCCGAGGGATCCGGGCGGCGGGGCGCGCGGATCACCTGATGCCACGGACGCCCCCCGTCGCGTCCCTCGGGCAGGACATCGGGCTCACCCAACAACGGCTCGGCAAACGCCAGGTTGAGATGGACCGGACCCGGAGGCGATCCCATCGTCTCGGCGACCGAGCGCGCGGCCAACGAACGCCAGGCGGAGATCGGAAACCCCTCTGCGACACCTGGCTCGAAGAACCAGCGCACGGAGCCGCCGAAGAGGTGACTCTGATCGATCGCCTGTGGCGCTCCCACCTCACGTAACTCGGGAGGTCGATCGGCCGTGCAGACCAACAGGGGGACCCGAGCCAGGCTGCCCTCGACAACAGCCGGGTGCAGCTCCACGGCGGCCGTCCCACTCGTGGTAACCACCACCGCGGGAACCCCGGATGCGATGCCGATGCCGAGAGCCATGAACGCCGCCGAGCGTTCATCCGGATGCACGTGAACAGCGAGCCCGTCGGCCTCGGCCAGAGCGATGGCCAGGGGCGTCGAACGTGAGCCCGGAGCGATCACCGCATGCCGGACACCACAGCGAAGCCACTCCTCGACCAACGTCGCGACAAAGGTTGCCTGCACACTCATGTCAGGATGCTTGCATGCTCTGGTCCCGACACGAAGGAATCGGCCCTCGGCTCGTGCTGGTTCACGGCTTCACCCAGACCCATGCGTGCTGGGGCGACCTCGTGGGCCCGCTTTCGATCGGCCACGAGATCATCGCCGTGGATACGCCGGGCCACGGCCATTCCGCCCGGATCCAGGTCGACCTGGCCCGTGGGGCGACCCTGCTGGGCGAAGCCGGCGGACATGCCGTCTATCTCGGCTACTCGATGGGAGGAAGGCTGTGTCTGCATCTCGCTCTGGCCAACCCGACCCTGGTGAGGGCCCTCATCGTGGTCGGTGCATCCGGAGGTATCGAGGACGAGGCCGCTCGTCATGAACGTGTCCGACTCGACGAGGCCCGAGCCCGGCAGCTGGAGTCCCAAGGACTTGATGCGTTCCTCGGCGACTGGCTCGCGCAACCCATGTTCGCAAAGGTTCCCGAACGAGCACGGT
>JACOTK010000157.1 GCA_016178435.1 Actinomycetota bacterium | reverse complement strand
TTCTGCGAGAAGCCCTGACTTGCCCCCATCAAGGCCTCGGTCGACTTGCGAATGCGCTCCATGTCGCTGCCCGCAACGGCCTCCTTCAATTCCGCCAACGCCGACTCGACGGCGTCCTTCTCCGATCCGGTGATCTTGTCACCGTGCTCACGCAGCACCTTCTCGGTCTGATAGACCAGGCTGTCGGCGCTGTTGCGAACCTCGGCCTCCTCACGCCGCAGGCGATCCTCCTCGGCATGGGCCTCGGCGTCACGCACCATGCGGTCGATGTCGTCCTTCGAGAGCGACGACTCACCGGTGATGGTCATGGACTGTTCCTTGCTGGTCGCCCGATCCTTCGCCGACACGTGCACGATGCCGTTGGCGTCGATGTCGAACGTGACCTCGATCTGGGGAACACCACGAGGGGCGGGGGGAAGATCGACGAGCTGGAACTTGCCGAGCGTCTTGTTGTACATCGCCATCTCACGCTCGCCCTGCAGCACGTGGATCTCCACGCTCGGCTGCATGTCATCGGCCGTGGTGAAGACCTCGGTGCGACGAGTGGGAATCGTGGTGTTGCGCTCGATGAGCTTCGTCATGACGCCACCCTTGGTCTCGATGCCGAGCGACAGGGGCGTGACGTCGAGCAACAGGACGTCCTTCACATCGCCCTTGAGCACGCCCGCCTGCACCGCGGCGCCGACCGCAACCACCTCATCGGGGTTGACACCCTTGTGAGGCTCCTCACCGGTCAGGTCGCGAACGAGGTCGGTCACCATCGGCATGCGGGTGGAGCCGCCCACGAGGATGATGTGATGGATATCGCCCTTGGAAAGCCCGGCGTCCTTGATGGCCTGTTCGAAGGGAACCTTGCAGCGATCGAGCAGATCGGCGGTGAGCTCCTGGAACTTCGCCCTCGTGAGGGTCTCGTCGAGGTGCTTGGGACCCTCGGAGGTCGCGGTCACGAAGGGCAGGTTGATCTGGGTCGACTGCACCGATGAGAGCTCGATCTTGGCCTTCTCCGCAGCCTCCTTGAGGCGCTGCGTGGCCATCTTGTCGACGGCGAGATCGACCCCCTCCTTGGCCTTGAAGCTCTGGACGAGCCAGTCGATGATGCGCTGGTCCCAGTCATCACCACCGAGGTTGGTGTCGCCATGGGTTGACTTCACCTCGAAGACGCCGTCGCCGATCTCGAGCACGGACACGTCGAAGGTGCCGCCGCCGAGGTCGAAAACCAGGATGGTGTGGTCGTCCGCGCCCTCTTTGTCGAGCCCATACGCGAGCGCCGCTGCCGTGGGCTCGTTGATGATGCGAAGCACCTCGAGACCCGCGATCTGACCCGCCTCCTTGGTGGCAGTGCGCTGGGCGTCATTGAAGTAGGCGGGGACGGTGATCACCGCCTGGGTCACCGTGTCACCGAGGTAGGCCTCGGCATCGCGCTTGAGCTTCTGGAGCACTCGGGCCGAGATCTCCTGGGAGGTGTACTTCTTGTCGTCGATGTCGATCGACCAATCGGTGCCGATGTGTCGCTTGACCGATCGAATGGTGCGCTCGGGGTTGGTGATCGCCTGACGCTTGGCGACCTCGCCGACGAGTACCTCGCCGTTCTTCGCGAAGGCAACGACCGAGGGGGTCGTGCGGGCCCCTTCCGCATTGGGGATGACGGTGGGTTCGCCACCCTCGAGAACACTGACGACCGAGTTCGTCGTGCCGAGATCGATGCCAACTGCCTTGGCCATGAGAGCCTCCGAGGATTCGTTTGTACGGGTGAACAACTCTCACCATAGCACCCCTCAACTCGAATTACCACAAAAGTTGAGTAACCAAGACTCAACTTTGGGGTGTCGCCTCCAGTCAGTGGCGGCAGTGCTCGAACGGCCTCGTTCCCGCGTCCCACGCGCCGGCCCGCTACCGGATCAGCGAGGGGCTCGGAAGAGTGACGAGTAGGCAGGCCTGACCGGCGGGCACCGACGAGCGCGGGTCCTCGTAACGCAGGTTCCCGCCCTGGGCCTGGGCCAACAGCGTCGCAGTGTGCAGGGCAGTTTCGACCGCCCGCGTTACGCCGTCGACCAGGAAGCGAATGCTCACCCACCATTCATCGTTCTCGGCCTCCACCGAGACGATGCGCAATGCCCGGTCCTCCAGAACGGCCACGAGGCCGCCGACCACACGCCTGGCCACCTCTGGATCACCGATCGCCATCACGTGAGCCGGCAGGAGGGCGGCGAGTTCCCCGACACCCGCGCCGAGTGCACCTCTCACCACCTCGGCAAGGTCGAACCGCAGGGGCACGGAAGGGGTCGCCAACAGCACGACGTCCTCAGGAGACAAGATGTCCCTGTCGTCAAGCCAGCTCACGTCACGGACCACGCCGTGAAAGGCCACTGCCTCCTCATGACCGTCACGGCGCACCGACGTCCCGATGGCCAATCGCCTCACCACGCCATCAGGCCTGGTGACCTGCAGCGTCACGAGCTGGGCACTTGCGTCGGTCATGAGGCGCTCGATGGCGGTCGCCGCTTCGACGGGAACGAACACGTCGGCGAGCGAAGCGCCGGGCAACGTGGCCAGCGGCCAACCCACCAGGACCGCCAACGCGGGATTGGCGCCGCGAATCTGACCATCGAGGTCCAGTACGTAAGCCGCATCGGCAGCAAAGGCCGCTTCATGCCGCAACGATGCGAGGGCATCTCGGTCACCGGCCATCAAGGCCGTCCAGTAGCCCCTCGAGATTGCGTCGGTGAGACCGTCGATGGTGGGCAGAATGCGGGCCACCAGCGCCAAAAAGGCCTCGCTCCACTGCTGATGGCTCATCTCCAGCAACTCGATGGCTGCCTCGACGACCAGGTCGCGCGAGATGCGAAGCGTCGCAAGCAACTCGGGCAGCGACGAACCCGACCTGGCGGCCATGGCTCCCACCTCACCCAGCTCGCCTGCCAGGTCGATGTCGTCACCGGCAATCACCATCGCGAAGATCGCCTCGAAACGAGACCGGGTCTGATCGATGAACCGTGCCCGCTGCTCCATGGTCCAGGCCTTTGCCGGCTCGTACACGCGGCACAGACTCGTATAGGCCTTCGCTGCCATCTCCCCCGCCTGCTCGTGCAACAAGCTGACCAGAATCGTGAGATCAGCCGGCGCCGATGCCTCCATCTCGAGGTCGTCGAACAACTCGAGCTCCGACAGATCCTGATTGGGCACGTCGTCCTCGACCTTGCCGGTCAGACGAGCGGACAACGCCTTGACATCGCGAAGGAGGAACGTCGGCGCGTGCCCCTCCACGCCCTCGGCTCGCTCGAGGTAGCCGGCCTCGTGCAAGGCCATGACCCCCGCTTCGGAAAGGCGGAGAAGCTCCGCTGCGCCGGCAACGTTCACGCTCGGCCCGTTCGGACCAGGCCGAAAGGTCTCCTTGGCGCTCAGGTCGCCAACCAGGTTCCGTCGAGACCGGCGCCCGAGGCATGACCCTCGCCGGCCAACTTCTCCAGGTGCGCCCACACCGAGAACTGGGCAATCGGGTGCAGGGCCTCGGGAACGTCGACGTAGACGTCCTTGACAAGCTCTTCGATGGTGGCGCTCCCACGACCGACAAGAGCCGCTGCAATCGCGGTCTCACGCGCACGTCGATGGGTCAGGTACTGATCGAGCACGACCTTGGGCTCGGTGATGACCTCGCCGTGGCCGGGGGCAATGCCACGCAGGCGCATCTTCCTCAGTCGTTCCAATTGCCGGAGGTACGCAGCCATGTCACCGTCCGGCGGAGCGATGACCACGGTCGAACCGTTCATCACATGATCGCCCGAGAACAGGAGCGCCTCTTCCTCGAGGAGATAGCAGAGGTGATTGGAGGCGTGACCTGGTGTGTACAGGGCCGTGAGGCGAAATTCCGTTGCCTCGAGAACCTCGCCGTCACGCAGCGCCCGATCGACCTCCAGTCCGTCGCGACTTCCGAAGGCCAGGACCTCGGCCCCTGTACGTTCCCGTAGTCCAGCGGCGCCGGGCGCGTGATCCGGATGGGTATGGGTGCACAGGATCCAGCGAATGCGATCGCCCCCACAACCCACGATGGCGTCGAGGTGCGAATCGTCGGCGGGACCGGGGTCGATCACCGCCACCTCGTCGATGCCGACCAGGTAGGTGTTGGTGCCGGGACCGGTCATGACGCCCGGATTCGGGGCCACGATGCGTCGCACCAATGGGCTCACTGCCGATGCGACGCCGACGATCATGGTGGACACGATGGCCTCAACCCGCTTCGTCGTAGCCCGGGTCACCCGGAATGAGGATACGAACGCCGCTCTCGTCCATCACGATGCGAGGCTGGACGGCGGCGATGTTCCTCTCCTTGGCCGCTGCCTCCAACAGCTCATCAGCCGACCGGTAGTCCGCGATTGCCTCGAGGTTGCGGATGGTGGGAAAAATCAGTTCCAGCTCGTTGCGACGATGGCGGTCGAGCGCATCGGACGGACGGACCCAGATGTTCGCGATGGTCTCGCGGTCGTCGTGAAGGGGTGACTGGCGCTCCGGTGCCCGAGCGACGAAGAATCGCGTGTCGTAACGGCGTGGCGGTCCCTCAGGTGTGATCCAGTGACTGAAGTACTGGATACCGTCAACCGCCAGACGCAATCCTTCCTCGACGCAGACGTCGAAAAGAGACCGTTCCGACGAATCGACGGCCTTGCGATGCAACGCGAATCGCTCGGCGGCGGCCGGTTCGTGCAGGTCGATG
This sequence comes from Actinomycetota bacterium, assembly GCA_016178435.1. Classification (GTDB taxonomy): domain Bacteria; phylum Actinomycetota; class Acidimicrobiia; order Acidimicrobiales; family CADCSY01; genus JACOTK01. The sequence continues at coordinate 1,520 of JACOTK010000157.1, read as the reverse complement.
ATCGCTCCGTCCGCGGTGTAGGCGAGCAACACGCCGGCCTCCTCGAACGACTCCCGAATGGCTGCCACCCAATAGGCAAGGCCGCCTGTCGGGGGGTCGAGAGCCAGGCGGGTCGCTGCCTCGGCATCACTCAAACCCTCGCAGATGGCCTCAAGATCGCGGTGGCTGTCGTCCGGATCAACGGCCCCACCGGGAAACACATACGCGCCTCCGACGAAATCGGAGTTCAAGTTCCGACGCAACATGAAGACCTCGAGGCCCTCGTCGCCGTCGCGAACCAACATGACGGTGGCCGCCTGTCGGATCTGGACCTCAGTGCTCATGATCGACCCCCACAGATCTGCATGTTAACGGCGCTCACCCTAGGACCCTCGGACACCACTATCCTGCCCGCACATGGCACGACAGGGCTCACGATTCTCCGCCAAGGTTGACACTCTCCTCTCCACGGGGCAAGAACGGCTGATTCCCCGTTCCATCCTCGGCGTCAGCCTCCTGCTCGTGGCGCTCTCCTTCGGAGCGGCGTTCAGCGGCGCCGTGCTCTACGCCTACTACCAGTACCGGCTCGACACGAACGAGTCCCGGGTGCAGGAGTACGTCGCGGGATTCGACACCCGCCTCGAGACCGCACAGGACATCATCGCGAAGGAGCAAGGCGATGCCGTCGCCACGGTGCGATCGGAGCTCGAGCCGTTGCAGAAGATCGCCGCCGGTGGCGAGACGCTCAACAAGCTCCTGGACAAGGTCTCCGGGAGCATCTTCTTCGTGAGCACGCTCGACAACGCCGGCGCCCCATCCGTGGGCAGCGCGTTCGTGGCCTTCGGCGACAACGACCAGAGCTTTCTCCTCACGTCCTATGCCACGATTGCCGCTGCAACGCAGGACCCGGGCCCCGACATCACCGTGATCAAGGGCGACGAAAAGATCCGGGCCCAGCTCGTGTCGTGGGATCCGGGACGCGACCTCGCGCTCCTCAGCATCAACAAGGGTGGCCTGACCCGCCTTCCCTGGGCATCGAAGAATTCCACCCAAATCGGCGACCGTCTCTTCGCCATCTCGGGCCTGGGGGCCAAAGGGGGCTCGATCATCCAAGGAGCCGTGGCGGACATCAGCTCGGTGGGCCTCCAGCACGACACGCAGATCGGCCTCCAATTTCAGGGTGCGCCGCTCGTGAACAGCAATGGTGAAGTCGTCGCGACATCGAGTCGCGCCTATGCCCCTCTGGGCTTCACTCCCGAGGACGTGTACTTCGCACCGCCGGTTCGAGACGCGTGCGTCGTGGTCCTGCGTTGCCCCGAGGGCGAGGCGAGTGGGGTCGGAAGCCGCCAGGGTGGCTGAGAAGCCACACCGCCAGGGGTAGGGCCTTCCCGCCTTCGCCTCGCCGACGACCGCCGGAACACTCCCGGCCTGCGGCCCGCCAGGTCATTTCGCTCGGGTGGTGGTCGTGGTGGAGCCTGCCGTGGTCGTCGGCGAGGTCGGCACGACGATGGTCGACGTGGACGTCGTCGCGCTCGGTTCGT
>JACOTK010000156.1 GCA_016178435.1 Actinomycetota bacterium | reverse complement strand
TGGCAGGGTCGGGCGCCGTCTGGATGGTTTGGTCCGGTGACTACCGAAGTGTCGAGGGGAAATGTGAGGCGGTGGTTCAGCAACTGCAGCAGCTGCGGCCTGATGAGCGCGTGGTGGTTCCGCTCGGAACGCTGTTCGAACACGGGCAACTCTGGTTGTTCGAGGCCTCTTGAGCCCGCAGCGCACCGGTCGCCTGTTCGCCCCCGACGTCCAGGATGCCCTCATGGGCTGGTTGTACGCCCGGGCGTTGATGGCCCTGGCTTACGTGGTTGCCCTCATTGTCTCGGATGAGCTTGTCGGGGGACGTACGGTGCAGCTCCACCAGGGTTTGTTCGCCTGGGACGGGGCGTTCTATCGGGACATCGCGGACTACGGCTATGACGCCCTTCCGACGACGGCGCTTCGCTTCTTTCCCCTCCTGCCCATGCTTGCCAGGCTCGGCGGGTTTCTGATCGGCGGGAACGTCGGCCTGGCGCTCCTTGTGGTTGTCAATGTGTCGGCGCTTGTGGTGGGGGTCCTGCTCCATCGACTGGCGGTTGCCGAGACCGGCGATCGGGCCCTCGGGGCACGAGCCGCATGGGTCGTGGCGCTGCTTCCGCCCGCGACGGTGCTGGTGCTGGGTTATGCCGAGGCGTTGATGATGGGACTGACGATCGCGGCCTTCCTGCGATTTCGAAACAACCAGTGGTGGAGCGCTGCTGGGCTGGGATTCCTGGCGGGCCTCAGCAGGCCGCTCGGGGTGGCTCTCGTGGTTCCAACCGCCATCGAGGCAGCGCGAGGGTGGAGCCGGGCATCGCCTTCCGATCGCGGGTCTCGCCTGGCTGCGGTCATCGCCCCTCTGGCGGGGCTTGCCTGCTACCTCGCCTGGGTCCAGACCCGTTTCGAGGATTGGCGCCTTCCACTCCGGGCGCAGACCGCGCTGGATCTCCGAGGTGACTTCGTCAATCCGATCGTCAAGATCTTCGACGCCATGGGCGGGATGTTCGGCAGCGAGCGACTCGGGGAGGGGCTCCATGCCCCGTGGATCGTGCTGTACCTCGCGTTGTTGGTCATCGTGTTCCGCCGCTGGCCCGCCTCCTACGGTGCGTATGCGACGGTCATCGTGGTGTTCGCCTTGTCGGCGGAGAGCCTCGGCTCGTTTGAGCGCTACGGGCTTTCGGCCTTTCCGCTGATTCTGGCTCTGGCTCAGTTGCTGGATCGACCGGCAATCGAACGGGCGGCCATGGTGGGTCTCGGTGCGGCGATGACGGCGTTCGCCGTGCTGATCTTCACCGGCTCGTTTGTTCCGTGACCCGGTCGATGGGAGAGGGCGATCCCCTTGTCAACCCTTGTCAACCTACCGACCCGTAGGTAGGCTGAAGGGGTGACGACGGACCTGCTTCTCGAACTGGCTCCCGTGGCCGAGTGCCTGCTGGAGCGCCACATCCTCAATGCCAAGGAATGGTTTCCTCATGAGATGGTTCCGTGGAGCCAGGGTCGTGACTATGAGCCGGGGGAGGACTGGTCGCCCGACGATGCCCCGATGGATGAGGCCGTGCGCAGTGCCCTGTTCGTCAACCTGTTGACCGAGGACAATCTGCCCCATTACTTCCGCACCATTCGGGACACCTTCGGTCACGATCATGCGTGGGGCGCCTGGGCGAAGCGTTGGACCGCAGAAGAGGGTCGTCACTCCATCGTCATGCGTGACTATCTGCTGATCACCCGCAGCGTCGACCCCGTCGCCCTCGAGCGGGGCCGCATGCATCAGGTGAGCACCGGTCAGGTTCCGGAGTTCGACGACCCTGCGGACGGGCTCGTCTACGTCGCGATCCAGGAGCTGGCGACTCGAATCTCCCACCGCAACACGGGTCGGATGCTCGCCGACCGACGGGGATCCGAGATCATGGCCAGGGTCGCCGGCGACGAGTACCTGCATCACGTGTTCTATCGCGACGTTGCGCAGGCGGCGATCGAGTTGGATCCCTCGACGATGGTGCGGGCAATTGCGCGCCAGGTGACCAACTTCGCGATGCCCGGCACCGCCATCCCGGGGTTCGCCGCGCACTCGAAGGCGATCGCCGCCGCCGGTATCTACGATTTCGCCGTTCATCACGACCAGATCCTCCAGCCGCTGGTGATCGACATCTGGGGTCTTCCCTCGATCGAGGGTCTCGATCCCGAGGCCGAGGAGGCACGTGACCGGGCAATGGCCTACATCGAGCGCGTCGGCAAGGCGGGTGCTCGAACCCTTGCCCGCCGTGAGGCGAAGACCGTCGTCCCGGCCTGAGCTCGTCCCCGCCGGGGCAGTCTCAGCCCGGGGCAGTCTCAGCCCGAGGTGGGAGCGTCGACGGTCTCGACGCTGAGAACAAGGCGCTCGGCGATCACCGCGAGGAGCCGTTGGAAGACCTCATCGGCTGTGCCCATGCCGTCCACCGTTGCAAGCAGGCCGAGGCTGTCGAGCCAGATCAACAGGGGCCCGGTCAGCCGGTCGTAGCTGGTCAGGCGCAACTCGATGGCCTCGACGGTGTCATCGGGGCGACGTCCGACATGACCGCCGCAGGCGTTGCACAGTTGGATCGAGTCGTCGTCGGCCACGGCCACCGAGATGGCGCCGCAGCCATCGCAGACCCGACGGAGCGAAAGGCGACCCACCACCTGATGAACGGGAACGTCCAGCTCGATCGCCAGATCGACGCCGCTGTCGTCGAGGGCGTCGACGAGTGCTTGTCCCTGGGCCATCGTTCGTGGGAATCCGTCGAGGACCCACCCGGCGAGGTCTGCAGTCTGGTTCATCACCACGTCGATCACGAGATCGTCCGGTACGAGCGCTCCCTTGTCCAGGTAGGTGCTCACCTTCCGGCCCAGCGCGCTGTTTCGGGCGACCTCTCTTCGGAACAGGTCACCGGTGGAGACATGAGTGATGCCCAATGCCTCGGCGAGCTTCATGCTCTGGGTTCCCTTGCCCGAGCCCTGCCTGCCCAGCACCAGCAACCGCGTCTGTTCGCTCATCGCTTCCCCTGCTCTTGTCGCGTGGTCGCCGGGCAGTGCACCGGCCAATCGTAGATGGTCTGTCAGGTCCGCGCCATGGGTGCGACCCAATTGACCCCGTAGCGTACTGTCATCACTTCGCAATGTGACGACCAGCTCAGATCAGGGTCAGATAAGAGGTGAGTGACCATTGGGGTCACTTGAGGAGGAACGAATCATGTATACGTTTGCCGTCCTTGCCCTGTCGGCCCTGGCGACCATCAAAGTGGTGGACTTCCTGGCCGGCAATGTTGCACAGCTCG
>JACOTK010000069.1 GCA_016178435.1 Actinomycetota bacterium | reverse complement strand
GATCGACACGGCGGCGAGCGCCGCATGAACGAGCTTGAACCCGACACCGTGATCGGCATTGAGCACGATCAAGGGCACGCGCACCGCCCAGACGGCGATCGTCGCCGTCACCAGCGCCGACAGGGGCCAGGAAGGCCGGCCCCCTCGCAGGTCGGCGATCACGACCACGACGGCGAGCGCGATGACCGCAGCGGCAAAGCCCAGGCTCAACGTCCGAGTTGCACTGAAGGTCCGACCATCGTCAAGGATGTTCGCGATGCGATTTCCCCACACAAAGACAGTCCAACCGGCAAAGACGAGTGGCAACGATCGACGGCACATGTGCTCGACGGTAGCCCGATGAGCGCCATCGTCAATCTGTCGGACTTCGAGGACGTTGCCAGGACAACCCTCGCACCCGCCGCGTACGCGTACTACGCGGGCGGCGCAGCCGACGAGATCACCTTGGGCGAGAACCGCTCTGCATGGTCGCAGTGGCGGCTGCGTCCCCGGGTTCTCGTCGATGTGGCAGCCATCACGACCACCACGACCCTGCTCGGAACGCCCGTCGCCATGCCCTTCGGCATCGCTCCGACCGCGCTCCACGGCCTGGCACATGCCGAGGGTGAGGTCGCGATGGCTCGGGGCGCCTCGGATGCCGGGTTGGTCTACACCATGTCCTCGCTCGCCACACGCCCGGTGGAGGACCTCGTCGAGGCCGGCATCGAGGGACCCCGGTGGTTCCAGGTCTATGACCATCGGGACCGGTCGATCACCGCCGACATGGTCGCTCGGGCCGAGGCAGCCGGATGCAGGGCCATCGTCCTGACGGTTGATCTTCCCGTCTTCGGCCGTCGCGAGCGGGAGATCCGCAGCGGCTTCGCGCAGCCCGACGCGTCGGGTTACGGCAACTTCGCCCGCTATGCCGCCGCCGGCGAGGTCGCCCTCGTCACCGCCGGCCTGCACTCGTCGCAGTTCACCTGGGCCGAGTTGGACTGGCTCGCCGGCCTCTCCTCGCTGCCGCTCGTCGTCAAGGGCGTCCATACGGGTGAGGACGCTGCGCTCGCCTGTGAGCACGGGGTCGCCGGCGTCTGGGTCTCCAATCACGGAGGGCGCCAGCTCGACCGTGTCCAGGCCGGCGCCGACGTGCTCGAGGAGGTCGTCGCTGCGGTCGGAGGCCGAGCCGAGGTCTACGTCGACGGCGGCGTGCGCCGGGGTACCGACGTGCTCGTTGCGCTGGCCCTCGGCGCCCGGGCGGTGTTCGCCGGCCGCCCCTGGTTGTACGCGCTTGCCTCGAATGGAAGTGACGGGGTCGGGCATGCAGCCGGCATCATCCGCGCCGAGCTCGAAAATGCCATGGCGCTCCTGGGAACGCCCACGATCGGCGACGTGACCCGCGCTCACGTGACCCGTTCGTAGACGCGAACCCTCCTGGCGCATCGTCGGCTGGGTCCTTGGAGCCCCAGCGGATAGGTGGGGCTCCATTGGATACAGGCGGTGTTTCGCCAGGCGAAGACTGGCGGAACGAATCGTGTCGTTCTCACAGGGTGACCTATCCGCTCAACCCCTTACGTGCGGCAGCTTGGGGACGCGTCTAACGTGTCGCCCAACACGTTCGTTCCAGAGGGGGAAACACCATGGCCGACATCACCGAAGAGCAGTTCACCCAGGAGGTCACCGCCTTCCTCGAGTCGAACAGCAAGCTTCGCGCGGACAAGCCGGCCAAAGCCGATGAGCAAAAGGTTGTCTGGGGCGAGGGCGAGGACGACATCGGCCTGTTCGAGGATGTGGATCGTGCCGAGGAGCAGGTGGAGCTCGCCAAGGCCAAGGCCTGGCGCGGAAAGCGCGCTGCCGCCGGCCTGGCATGGATCACCGGACCCAAGGCCTACGGCGGCCGGGAGCTGCCCGCGACCTACGACCGCATCTACGCGTCCCTCGAGGCGAAGTACGAGACGCCCGACATGGGCTTCTTCGGCATCGGACTCGGCATGGTCGCCCCCACCCTCCTCGCACACGGCACCGACCATGCCAAGGACCTCTATCTGCAGAAGATGCACAGCGGCGAGATCGTCGGTTGCCAGCTCTTCAGTGAGCCCGGAGCAGGGTCCGATCTCGCCAGCCTGCAGTGCAAGGCCGAGCGCGACGGCGACGAGTGGGTGCTGAACGGACAGAAGGTCTGGACCTCCGGTGCGCACTACAGCGACATCGGCGAGATCATCTGTCGCACCAATCCCGATCTTCCGAAGCACAAGGGCCTCACCGGCTTCATGGTGGACATGAAGGCTCCGGGCGTCGAGGTCCGTCCGCTTCGCCAGATGACCGGCGGCGCCGCCTTCAACGAGGTCTTCTTCACCGACGTGCGCGTGCCCGACCATCATCGCCTCGGTGACGTGAACGAGGGCTGGGGCGTGGCCATCACCACCCTCATGAACGAACGGGCATCCATCGGCGGCGGCATGGGCGGCGGCATGGGCGTTGCCAACACGGCACGTCTCATCGAGATGCTCCGCCACTTCGGTCTCGCCGACGACCTCCTGTTCCGCAACGAGTTGGCCAACATCTACATCAACTTCCAGGTCGCGAAGTACACGAACCAGCGGGCCGCCGACAAGATGAAGGCGGGAGCGACGCCTGGGCCGGAGATGTCGATCGGCAAGATGGCCTTGACCAAGAACCTCGTCATGGTCAACAACTTCGTTGCCAAGGTCCTCGGACCGCGCCTCACCGCCGACACCGGCGAGTGGGGCACCTACTCGTGGGGCAACCTCCTGCTCGGCACCCCCGCCATGCGCATCGCCGGCGGTTCGGATGAGGTCATGCGCAACATCGTGGGCGAGCGCGTGCTCGGTCTTCCCAAGGATCCGGGCATCGACTCCAAGACGCCCTTCCGAGAGCTCAAGGTCGGCACCCAAAAGAGCTCCTAGCGGGCAGGTTCCAACTCTGCCGATGCTGCGAGCAGGGACCCATGGCTTCCAGCGCGGATCGATGCAATTCGGTCGCGTACCCACGGTTGTGCTCCCAGCCGTAACCGGGGTGCACCGTGGCCAAGCTCTCCATCAGCCCATCACGCTCGACCTTGGCCAACACGCCGGCGGCAGCCACCGACGCGCACGTGAGATCGGCCCTGATGAGCAACTCCACCCGGGGAACGACCTGGGGCGCCGGTGGCGAGAACGGGCTGGATTCAGGACGGGTGAGCCAGTCGTAGTTGCCGTCGAGCAGGACACAATCAGGCACGATCGAGGACCCCGCGAGTGACGCAAGCGCCCGCTCCCCCGCCAGACGCAGCGCTCGCAGGATCCCGACCTGGTCGATCTCGCCGGCCGATGCATGCGCGACCGCATGGGCCACGCCCCAGCGCTTGATCCGGGGAACCAGCTTCGTGCGTGCGCTGTGGCTCAACAGCTTCGAGTCACGGACACCGGCAACCCCTCGGCGGACACTCGCATCGACGACCACCACGCCAACACTCACCGGGCCACCGAGCGCTCCTCGACCAACCTCGTCGACGGCGGCGATCAGACGGTGCCCCTCACCGAACAGCCGCCGTTCCGTGGTCAGGTTGGGGGCCTTCGTCTTCAAGGTTGCACCTGGGCGATGGTGGCCTGCTCGGCCGGATCGGGCTCGGTGTCCAGGAACGCCTCGAGGATCTCGACGCCGATTGCCGCCGATGTCAGACGCAGGCTGAGCGCCAGGACGTTCGCGTCGTTCCAGCGACGGGCGCCACGAGCGGTCTCGGCATCGGTGCACAGTGCGGCGCGGACATCGCCCACCTTGTTCGCAGCGATGGCGACCCCTGTGCCCGTCCAACAACAAACGACGCCACGATCGGCGCGACCATGTGCCACGGCCTCAGCCACACGCCTGCCGACCTCGGGCCAGAGAGCGCCATCTCCCACCCGCACAACCTCGTGACCGTGCTCGCAGAGCCACGCGATCAGCTGTTCCACCAGGGGTGCAGGGTCATCGGAACCAACGGCAATCCGCACCCGGCCAGATTAATCCTGAAACAAGCGTTCACTGGGGTGGCGGCGTTCACCTGTCGCGTGCTCCTCTGTCCGGCGATGTGGCGCTTGCTCGCTACGCATCGTCCCAGGAAGAGGGGCACTTGTCGCGTCGAGGAGTATCACCAGCGCGTCGATGCTCTCCAAGCCAAGCGACCCAGGTGGCGCGAGCGTTCACGTCGTTTGGCGTTCCGGTCGCGTTCACACACAGAGCCACTCGCCGCTGCTGCTCGAGATTCCACGGCTACAGATTCGTTGCTCCTCGACCTTGGCGATCCGCCAGGTGCCGGAGTCGTCGCGTTCGTAGGTGAAGACGAGGTCATAGCCTGCCGTGGTGTCGTCGCCGCTCGCCTCTTGATTTCGGACTTCGAACACTGCCGCTACGACCGAGCCCAACGGACGACCTTCGCGCTCGATGCCCACGTTGCTGACACCGCTCAGGTTTGCGGAGTATCCGCCGGCCTCGAAGTTGGAACGCAGTTGCTTGATGGTTTCGTTCGACATCGTCAAGGGATCTTCGGCGGTGATTGGGGTTGGAAAACGCGCGGTGATCGTCGACGTGACGTCCTTCATGGGCAACCGGCCCGGTGGAGCAAGGATCACCGCCATGCCGGCGGAGGCGGTCGTGCCGGTACCGGGTGTTGTCGTGGTCGTGGTCCGGCGTGCATTCCGCGTCGACGTGGTCGTCGCGGCCCTCGTGTCAGCGTCGTCTCCGCACCCGCTGAGGAGCAGAGTACCGATCAAAGACGCAGCGACGGCTGTTGCGACCGTCGCGTGGCGGCGGCGTGGTCGTGATGTTCCCCAGTCGGCCTTCGAGTGCATGGCAGCCATCATGGGCATACCTCCGCCCGTCACGATAGAGCGCCGGCCCGACGTATCGTCAGAGTCGAAGGTCACGGGCGCGATGAGATCCTCGATTACTTTCTCGTGGCCTTGGAGGATGGGCCGGGAACCGCCTGGGCGGGCCACCGTCCACGCCGGCGCGCGAGGTGCAGGAAAGACGGTGAGAGGATGGTGGCGTAGGACATCGGCTCCAGGGATTCGCCCCATACCGTGACCTTCGGGTGGGCCGCCGAAGCCGGCGTGTCATACGCGTGCAGCGACCACCTCGACTCGCTCGAACACTGGCCCGCGGGCAGCGCCTCTCAAGAAGTCCGCTCCCTACCTCGCTGCAACGATCGAGACACCTTGCGCTGAATGGCCCACCCGACAAGGCCCAGTCCCAGGAGAGCAACGATCAGGAGCGCATAAAGGGCATAAGGAGGATCTTCAATAATCGGTAATGTTTGAACACCGCTATCTTCGAAGATCAGGATCGCCTCTTTCGGAACCCCTCGCTGCACCAAATCATCGATCACTTTTCCAGGGGCAAGGGACTCTTTGTCCAGCCCAAGAAGTAGGCGATTCTCCTTCTGTCCGATGCCGACCGAATGCGAATTGTGCGCCCCCATTTGAGCGGTTGCAATGTCTTTCCACTTGGCCAATTCCGAATAGGAGTAGTCGGCGCGGTGGGCGACCGCCGTTGCGCCACGGTATTGGACGTCGTTGCCCAGGATGCTGCCGAGTACCAATATCCTTGCCTGCTCGAGCGCCTCATCGGTCGGCTCCTGAAGCATGATGTGTATGACAGATGTGCCTTCAAGGTACATACCTTCAAGGTACATACCGGCAAAACCGGGCACGAACTTCTCGATGGCAATGTACGGTTGATCCCCGCTTTCGCCCACCACTTCTTTGGGCACCGACGAAGGTGTCCCCAGAGAGGCAGGCCCAAGAAATATCATGGCCATGATCAGTACCTTGGTAAGCATGGATTCTTCCCCTAACAGCCCGTGGTGAACCCGGTTGCACAGACCGACAGCAGTGACTTGTTGGCCGGGCTCAGATCAGACTTGATGCCATCGTAGGGAGTATAAAAAGAGATGAAGTTTCCAGCACTGTCCGTGCCGCTCCCCCAAACAAGTCCCAGGAAGGCAACGTCATTCGCCATGGGAGAATTCGTAATCTGGAACACCGGTGAGCCACTGTCCCCCGAGTCAACGACCATATCTGAAACTGCTTCACACAGATACATGAGGCTCGTGTCTCCTACAACCCCTGAATTCACACAAGTCCCGGACACCGTTCCGTTCGACAGGCCGGTCGTTCGACCCACCTTGTGCACAACGATCCCCGACACCGTGGCTCGAGCACCTGTGACACGCCACAGTGAGGTGCCATCCCAAGTTAACG
>JACOTK010000155.1 GCA_016178435.1 Actinomycetota bacterium | reverse complement strand
GAGACCTGGGTAGGTTCGCTCAGGAGGTTCGAGATGGCGGCTGAGGTCACGGTGGGGTCCAGCGGCACGTCCCGGTCGGTGCTTCTCCGACCCGTGGAATCCCGTCCCTCGAACTGCGGTGCACGTTGGTCTGTCGACGTCCGAGGTGGTCGACCCTGCGTTTCCCGCGGGCCCCGATCCTGTGCATCCCGGTGGTAGCCGTTCAGCAGGTGATTGATCAGGCCCACAGCCATTCTGGCCAGTACAAATGCCAGTACGAAGCGCAGCCCCGAAGCCGAGAGATCGAGGTCGCCGCTGAGCGTGGCTCGCATCGACCCCCACCACAGGGCAAGGGAGAGAAGGAGACTGATCGAGTAGCTCAGGTGTGCGTCCATCATCGTGAACGATCGAGAGCACGCCGGCGAAGTTGTTCGTTGAAGATGAAATGCCGCACCCGGTCGGCGTCGCGCCGCTGCAGTCCCTCGAATCGGAAACTGGCGGTCATGGCTTTGCCGGTGTTGACATGGCTACGCACCACAACGGCAGTGGTCATCAAGAGCCAATCGTCGACGACCACAAAGGCCTCGAAACGATCACCGGCCAGGATGGTTTCGTCGGGGGGAAGGGCACAGCTCATTCCTCCCTCGCTGAAGTCCATCGTGGTGACTCGCGTCTGTTCGCCTTCCGCGTTCACCAGAACGATGGGCAGCGCGACGGCCAGGCGCGCGAAGTTGCGGCGCTGATGGAGGGCAGGCTCCTTGTTCGCGTGGACGATCCAGAGCGGGAGGGGTGTTCGCTCGACGGCCACAACGGTTCCCACGACGTCGCAGACTCCACGGTGGGTGGTCCATTGGAGGACGACCTGCTCGCCGATGTCGGAGAAGAGAATCGGAATGGTGGGGGTTGACGGAGCGGAGACGGTCAGCGTGGAACCCTGGTGGTCCTCGAGACGGGACGACAGCCATCCGGCATAGTGGGGGGACTGGAGCTCGAGCAGCGAGTTGATCGCGGGCCAGTCCACGTGTGTCACGGTCGCCATGCGTGGACTCAGGCGGCGAGGCGTTCGGTGAGCAGGGCGGTCCAGAGGGCGGCGGTGGCCGGCCTGTGGTCGAGTCGTGCGATGGGAATACCGGTCTGAAGAAGCGCAGCGGGGCTCACCGTGTCCTCCAGATGGGTGAGCGCCAGCGCGTCGATTCCCCCCAGGCGTTCGGTCCAGGCGACAACGTCCTCGTTCTTCTGATTGGCATTGGCGATCGCCCACACCGCGGTTGGTTGCAGGGCGCCCAGCAGGTGCGATGCCCAGAGGGCTTCTGCAGGGCTCATCGAGGATTCGACGGCGACCACACGCGTCCTTCCCTGATGGCGCCAACGGTTGCCCAGCTCCCGTGCCGTTCCGGTCTCGGTGATCCTTCGGCTTACGGGGATGCCCCGGCCCCTGTAGGAGGGCGACGCGAGGACGACTTCCTCGGGGTCGAGCGAGGCAGAGATCGATGGCCGTCGCCCTGGCGAGCTCCAGGGCGTCCTGACGTTCGCCCACCACCACGACGATGGCTCCCGCGAAGTGGGGAAGCGCCGGTGGGTGCGGAAGGCGTTGCATCGCGTTGAAGAGTGAGCTCGCGAGAGTGGCGTCGTCTGCCCCGGGTGCATCCCGACATGTGGCCGTCACCAAGGTCTGGGGTAGGCCGAGGTCGGTCAACATCGCGATCACGGGACTCGTCGGGGTTTCCGGAAGCGGCGGCACGGGGATCTTCGCATAGGTCAGCCCGGGCGGATCCGGCGGCCTCGGATGGCTCCTGAGGTCGAGATCGTCGAGGTCGAGGCCGATGTCGTCGGCGATTCGAGTGAGCACCGATGCGAAGGGCGTCTCTTCCGCGGTGACCGGGGGTTCCATTCCCCTGGCTCGCTCGCCATCGCTGACCTGCTCGGCCAGGTCGAGGAGCGAGCGTGGCGCCAGGAGGTGAGGATCGGGATCGGTCTCCGATGATGACCGACGTTCTGCAACGTCGTCCTTGCGGACCCGAGGTTCCGACGAGGACTCGACGATGATCTCGAATCGTTCCTTCGTGAAGAAGCCGGCAATGCCACCGGATCGCAGCCTATTGGCGGCGATGATGACGGCGTCGTTGTCGAGCTCGCGTTGAGCCTTCGCGAGAAGGTCCTCAAGGCTGTTTCCCTCAAACCGCTGCCGGTTGTGCAAGGTTCACCGCCCCCACGTTTTCGAGCTGAAGCTGTGTGCCGAGCTCCGTGTACGAGAGAATCGGAAGGTTGGGCATGATCGCCTTCAAGAGCCGATGGACAGCCGGGCGAAGTTGCCCGGCGCAGACCAACACGGGTTGATCGCCGCGTTGCTCGGACAAGTGCGAAGCGGCTGAGACCTCGTTGATGAACCGCTCGGTCGTCTCAGGGTCAAGCGCCAGAAAGCTGCCGGACTCACCGGATCGAAGCGTCTCGACGAGGGCGTGCTCAACCAGGGGTTCAATGGTGATGATGGGGAGGCGACCCGAGGTCGCGTGAGCAGCCGAGATGGCCGGACCCAGCGCCTGTCGGGCTGCCT
>JACOTK010000154.1 GCA_016178435.1 Actinomycetota bacterium | reverse complement strand
CGTGCTCGACGACGTGCATCTCGACATCCCCGCAGGCACCAGGGTTGGGATCGTCGGTCGAACGGGCTCCGGGAAAACGACGCTCATCAGCCTGCTCACCAGGTTCTTCGACCCGACCAGTGGCACGATCTTGCTGGACGGCAGAGATGTGCGCCGATATCGGATCGACGACCTCCGACAGCAGTTCTCGATGGTGATGCAGGACGCCGTGCTGTTCTCCGCATCGATCGGCGACAACATCGCGTACGCTCGACCCAATGCGTCCCACGATGACGTCGTCAAAGCCGCCAAGGCTGCCGAGGCACACGACTTCATCACCCAAATGGCCGACGGGTACGAAACCTTGGTGGGGGAACGTGGTCTCCGTCTTTCGGGAGGCGAACGTCAGCGGATCTCACTCGCCAGAGCCTTCCTCCGCGATGCTCCCATCGTGATACTCGACGAACCCACCAGCGCTGTCGACACGCTGACGGAGAAGGAGATCATGGCGGCGTTCTCCCGTCTGATGGCCAATCGAACCGTCTTCATGATCGCGCATCGCCTTTCGACACTGGACGACTGCGACGAGGTGATCAGAATCGATCACGGACGAGTCTCACGCCTTGACGGACCACCTGGGCGGCAGCCCCACAACAAGGGCATCCAGACCGAGGACGCGCCGGCTGGGGCACACCCGGGAAGGCATGTCCATTGACGAACGTCGAGCACGGGGCCGGCGGCGGGCGAGCGCTCGTCGTCGGGTGGTTCAGCTTCCCGGCGATGGGGGCGACCGCCGGCGACATACTTGCCCGTGACGTCGTGTGCGAATGGTTGAACGAGGCGCGCATCCCCTACGACGTCGCGGTCGCGGTTCCGTTCCTGGATGGCGTTTCGCTCGAGGACGTCAATCCTCACAACTACTCCCGTCTTGTCTTCGTCTGTGGCCCATTTGGGAACGGCCCCCCCATCACGGGGCTGCTGTCGGCGTTTGCGCATTGCGAGCTCATCGGCGTCGACGTTTCCATGCTCGATCCCATCGGGAAATGGAACCCGTTCAGTCTGCTGCTCGAACGTGACAGCTCGCGCACCGTCGCGCCTGACCTTGCGTTTGCCGGGCAATCCGAATCGGTTCCGGTCGTCGGGGTCCTCAAGGTGCACCACCAGAAGGAATACGGCCACCGGGCGCGCCATGACGATGCAAACCGCGCGATCGACCGGATGTTGGCGCGGACCCCGGTCGCGCGAGTTCCCATTGAGACACGGCTCGACACCAACGACGCAGGCCACCACTCGGCGGGCCAGGTTGAGTCGCTCATCGCGCGGATGGACGCGGTGGTGACGACCCGTCTGCACGGTTGCGTGTTGGCGCTGAAACACGGGGTTCCACCGATCGCCATCGACCCTATCGCCGGTGGCGCGAAAGTCCGGCGCCAATGTGAGGCCATCGGCTGGGAGCTGATCTTCACGGTCGATGAGCTCGATGACGACCTGCTGTTGGCCGCGATGCATCAGGCGTTGGATCCGCAGACGCGCGAGCGCGCTCGAGCCTGCGCGGACGATGCCATCCGCCGGCTCCAATCAGTCCGAACCGCGTTCCAGGATTGGTTCACACCGCTCCCTGTGCCGTTCAAGCCGGGATCGGTTCCGAGCACCGACCACCCCGCGGAGCCCTGAGCCATGCGAGCCGTGGTGACCGGCATGATCGCGACCTACCCCTTGGGTGGGGTTGTGTGGGACTACGGCCAGTATGCGCTTGGACTGGAGCGACTGGGATTCGATGTGTGGTACCTCGAGGACACGGGCTGGGAATCGTTTGATCCCCGCACCGGGCACTACGGCGCCGACTACTCGTACGGGGCGTCCTTCGTCGGCTCGGAATTGGCACGATTGTCGCCCGCGCTCGGAAGGCAGTGGCACGTTCGTGGGATGACGGGGGACACGTTCGGCGTCAGCACCGAAGAGATCCGGAAGGTCGTCGCCGGGGCAGACCTGTTCCTGAACGTCTCCGGCGGAACCCTGCTTCGTGACGAGTACATGGCGTCCCCCTGCAAGATCTTCATCGATACCGACCCGGGCTGGAACCACTTTGTGAACTTTCCGAAATGGGACGCAAAACCGAACTGGCACGGAGCCCACGGGTACCGGGCTCACGACAGCTTCTTCACGTATGCAGCGAACATCGGGAGTGATTCGTGCCTTCTCCCCGACCATGGGATCGACTGGACGGTAACCCGTCCTCCGGTCATCCTGGACTCATGGTCTCCTTCCTCCCCCGGATCGACCTGGACCACCGTGATGACGTGGAACAACTTCACGACCCCCATCGTCCGGGATGGACGGGAGTACGGCGCCAAGGAGCTCGAGTTCATGCACATGGAGGAGCTCCCGAGACTCGTCCCCATAAGGCTCGGGATCGCCGTGGGAGGGTCCGATCCCCCTGTCGACCGATGGCGAGCCATTGGTTGGGACGTTTCGTCGGCACAGGAGATCTCGCGAACCGCGGCCGAATACCGCCGGTACGTTCAGAGCTCCCGAGGTGAGATCACCGTCGCCAAGAACCTCTACGTCGCAACACGGTCGGGGTGGTTCAGCTGTCGGTCGGTCTGCTATCTCGCCGCTGGGCGTCCGGTGGTCACTCAGGACACGGGTTTCAGTGATTTCATCTCGACCGGCAGCGGACTGCTCGCGTTCTCCGATCTCGATGGTGCCGCTCGGGCACTCCGTACGGTTGAGGACTCCTATACGGACCACGTCGAGGCTGCACGAGACATCGCCCGCCGTTACTTCGATGCCGAGCGCGTGCTGACCGACATGCTTGACGCGGCGGGAATGAACTAGTCCCATGGCTGCCTTCGATGACCTGAGCGGACGATGGGACTACACATCGCTGGCGAACAACATCCGGTTGGGCGATGGCTGCTTTCTCGAACGCCGGGACACCTTCGAACGTTTTCGAAGTGAACGTGACCCCGGCCTGGTGCTGGGGGACGGGACGACGGTGTACACCTGGACGACCTTCAACGTCGACCCGACAGGCTGCATCGAGATCGGGAGGGACTGTGTCCTGGTCGGGGCCGTCTTCATGTGCGCAGACGCGATCTCCGTGGGTGACAGAGTTGTGATCTCTTACAACGTCACGATCGCGGACAGCGATTTTCACCCGATCGATCCTGCCGAGAGGCGGCTCGACGCCATCGCCAATGCGCCGGGAGGCGACCGGGCTCGCCGGCCGACAATCCGCACCGCTCCCGTGGTCATCGAGGATGACGTCCACGTCGGAATCGGAGCGATCGTACTCAAAGGCGTTCGAATCGGCGCCGGTGCCCGCATCGGCGCCGGTGCCGTCGTGACCCATGACGTCCCGCCGGGCGGGTTCGTTCAGGGCAATCCTGCGGTTGCGAGCAAGGATTCGTGGGCATGACGGGCCTGGCCCACGACTGGTTCGCTGCGGATCTTCCAGACAATGTGACCATTGCCGCCGGCAGCTGGCTCTACAGCAGTTTCGCTTTCCTCCACTGCGGGAGCGAAATGCCGATCGGGGTCTCGATCGGTCGGAACTCGGGCGTCTACACCGGGACCTTCTTCGATCTCGGGCCCGAGGGACAGGTCGAGATCGGCGACTACTGCACCATCGTGGGAGCCATCTTCTCCACCAATACTCGTGTCAGCATCGGTGACCACTGCTTCGTCAGCCACGAGGTCGTCATCAGCGACACACCATGGGGGACGCCGGCAAGCTTGCCCGATGCGACCCCCGATGAAACCAATGACGGGGGCGTCCCGATCGTTCTCAAATCGGATTCGTGGATCGGTGCTCGCGCCATCCTCCTGGCTGGTGCGGTGATCGGAGTCGGCTCGATCGTCGGCGCAGCCACCGTGGTCGATTTCGAGGTCCCGGACTACGCCATCGTTGCGGGGAACCCTGCGCGGATCGTCGGACGTTTGACGTCGGACGGGTGAGAAATGGCGACCGTCGCCGGCTCCTGAAGGCCCACTTCGGATGTCAGGTGACGACCGCCTCATCGAGGGTCGGTTACCGAGCAAGAAGTCCCGAAGAAAATGCTACCATGTAGCACATGGAACACATGGAACAGATCGGTGTTCGAGAGTTGCGTCAACACGCCAGTCGGTATCTGGCTCGCGTTGAGCGCGGGGAGCGCTTCGAGGTCACCGATCACGGTCGGCCCGTTGCGATGGTCGTTCCGATCACCGGCGATGCCTGGCAGGACCTCATCGACAGCGGACAGGTCAGCGGCCCCACCCATGAAGGCGATCTACTCGACGAACGCCCCCGCGACCATGGCGTCAAGGCGTCGGAACATCTCGCCTCCATGCGAGACCGGGAGCGGTGAAGCTGTATCTCGACGCATCGGCCATCGTGAAGCTGGTGCAAAGGGAAGCCGAGTCCGAGGCCTTGCGACGCTACCTCCGCCGGCATCGAGCCGATCTTCGTGTCACGAGCGCTCTCTCACGAGTGGAGGTCGTTCGAGCTGTTCTTCCCGGGGGGTCCACAGCCGTCGGTCACGCTCAACGCCAACTCGGCCGCCTCCATCAGATCGCGCTTGGTCTCAACCTGCTCGACGACGCAGCGACCATTGCACCAGAGGCATTGCTGCGCTCGCTCGACGCTGTCCATGTCGTGTCCGCGCAACTCCTCGGTGACGACCTCCGTGCCTTGATCACCTATGACCAACGAATGTCCGATACCGCCGCTCTGCTCGGTCTCCCCACCGCCGCCCCCTCGTGAGACCCGCCCGAGCGAGGGTCAGGCCGCCTGGAGACCGTCGGTGAGGAGGCGAAGCAGTCGGGCCTGGACCTCGCGGAAGGCGGGCTCGTCGACAACCGTTACCCGATCACGGGGACGGGCGATCTCGACGGGGATGACGTCGATGATCGAGGGGTCCGGCGGGTTGGCCATGACCACGATGCGATCGGCCAACAGGGTGGCCTCATCGATGCCGTGGGTCACCATCAAGACGGTCTCGGTCGTGCTCTCGCCTTGCCAGAGCTCGACCAACTGCGCCTGCAGGCGGGCTCGGGTGAGTGCATCGAGCGCACCGAAGGGCTCATCGAGCAACAACACCTTCGGCTCGACGGCAAAGGCCCTCGCCACCGCAGCACGTTGTGCCATGCCACCCGAAACCTGCCCGGGACGCTTGTCCTTGTGCTCCCACAGGCCGACGGCCGTCAGGTAGCGCTCAACCACCTCGTCCAGCCGATCCTTCGTGCGATCCGGACGAGCCGCCTTCGCCGCCTCACGCACATTGGCCAACAGGCTGAGGCGAGGGAACAACGAGTAGTGCTGAAAGACCATGGCGCGATCGGGCCCGGGGGTCGTGACAGGTTGTCCGTCCAGGGTGATCGTTCCACGGTCGGCGCTCAACAGGCCTGCGACGACGTTGAGCAAGGTCGATTTTCCACAACCCGAGTGACCGATCAGGGAGACGAACTCCCCCGTCTCCACGGTCAGATCGACACCCCTCAGGACGTGTTGGGACTTGGCGCCCTTGCGGTGGAACGTCTTGGAGATGCCCTTGATCTCGAGGCTCATGACCTCACCTCCTCAATGGCGACCTTTGCCGCCAGTCGCATGAACAAGGCGTCGAGAGCGAACCCCACAGCGCCGATGATGAGCAGTGACGCGATGACGGCGGGCATGTTCGAGGCGTTGTACGAATCCCACACGAAGAACCCGATGCCCGCACCGCCCGCAAGCATCTCGACCGCGACGATGACCATCCATGCGATGCCCATCGACAGTCGGAGCCCGGTGACGATCGAAGGCAACGCATTGGGCAACAGCACGTGGCGGAAATAGGCCAGGCGCCCGAATCGGAACACTCGGGCGACATCGCGCTGATCGCTCGGAATACCGGCAGCCCCTGCCGCGGTGTTCAACACGGTGGGCCACAACGCCGTGATGAAGATCACGAACACCGACGCCTTGCCTCCGTCCTTGAACGCAACCAGCCAAATGGGGAACCAGGCAAGCGGCGAAACGGGTCTCAGGAACTGCACGATCGGGTTTGCGGCCTTCCACATACGCCTGCTCGACCCCATCACGAGGCCGAGGGGGACGCCCATCATCGCCGCGATCGCAAAACCGGTGAACACCCGCTGCAGCGAGATCAGCAACTGCAACCCGATTCCCTTGTCGTTGGGGCCGTTGTCGTAAAACGGGTCGGAGACCAGATCGAAGAACTTCCCGAAGCTCTCCGCCGGCTTGGGAACACCCGGCGCAACGGTGGCGCCGATCTGCCAGAGCGCAACCACGACGGCCGCTCCGACGAGACCCCAGCCAAGGGAGGACAACCCGGATCTCGCCCAGCCTCCGAGGCGAGAGGGTTCACCCCTCCCTTCATCCGCCGGGCCCTCGTTGTCCGACAACGGTAACGCCGACGGCGCAGGAGGGTCGACCCCCGGTGCGGCCGGCGTCTCACCGTCAGCCGTCGAGTCCGTCAGGGTCTTCAGTGTGCTCATGGGCGTTTTGCCTCCTCGTCGGGCTTGGTCGGGTCGAAGGTCACCTTGTCGAGGCGAACGTCGAAAGGCTTCATGTCGTCGGGGACGTCGATGCCCTCGGCCTTGGCCACCTCCTCGTAGAGGTCGGAGAGCACGATCGAATCGACGATCTGCTGGTAGGGCGGCGCCTCCTGGAGAAGCCCGAAACGCTGGTACTGCGCCATGAACCACAGGCCGTGCGATTTCATGGGGGCATTGACCAAGCCGTCGCGGTAGAAACGCATCGTGTCCTCGACGTAGGTCTTGGTGCCCAGGTTCTGACCGAGGTCGTACTTGCCCTCCATGCGGCCCTGGATCTCCGCAGCAGGAGCGTTCACGTACTGGGCAGCCCCGATCGCCGCGGCTGCCTTGGCCCGGTTCTTCGGCTCGTCCAACCACTTGCTCGCTTCGAGGACGGCGCCCATGAGGTCCTTCAACACCGCCGGCTGCTTGGTTGCAAAGCCTTCGTTGACGACCAACGCCTTCTCGGGGTGATGCTGCCAGAGATCCTGAGTCGTGAGATGGGTGAACCCGATGCCCTGGGCGACGGCCACGGCGTTCCACGGCTCGCCGACGCAGTAACCGTCCATGGCGCCTGCGGTCATGTTGGCAACCATCTGCGGCGGCGGGATGGGGATGATCTTGATGTCCGCCAGGTTCTCGGCCTTGGTTGCCTTCAGCCAGTAGCGAAGCCAGGTGTCGTGGGTTCCGCCGGGAAAGGTCATCGCCAGCGTCGGTGACTTCGACTCGAGCGCAGCCTTCGCCTTGGCGAGATCACCGTAGCCAACGGATGCGAACTCCTTGTTGAGGGTGATCGCCTGTCCGTTGTTGTTGAGGATCATGGCGATCTTCAGCGCCTGTGAACCGTCGCCGCCGATCTTGGTGGCCACCGAATACGGCATGCTCGAGAGGCAATGGGCCCCGTCGATGGCGCCGATCAGCAGGTTGTCCCGGGTGGCGGGCCACGAGGCCTGCTTCTCCAGTGTCACATCGAGACCGCGCTGCTCGAAGTAGCCCAGCTCCTTGGCCATGACCAACGAGGCGCAGTCGGTCAGCGCGATGAAGCCCAGCTTGACCTTGCGAAGCGGACCCTTGGGCTTGGTGGTCGTCGATGCCTTCGCGTCGACCGCTGCCGTCTCCTTCTTGTCGTCGCCGCACGCGGCAAGGGCTGAACCAAGGACGGGAACCGCAGCAGCGGCTCCGGCCACACGAAAGAATGCACGTCTATCCATGAGGGACACCGTACGAAGCCCAATTGGCCTGGGAGTTTCGGCTTCGTCAAGAACAGGTGTCGGGCGAAACACACCAACCGTTCCCTGGAGGCGAGCCGCCGTTCACGCTGCGTTGACATTTCTGCAAGAAATGCGTAGGACTTCCCCACCGTCCCTCCGGGCATGGCTCCCGATGCCGACCCACTAGCGTGAGGCAATGGCCGTCGTACCCGCAAAGCCCTCCCTCGAGGGCATCGAACAACGTTGGGCCTCCCACTGGGAAGCTCACGACACCTACAAATTCGATCGATCGAGACCCCGCGACGAGGTCTACGCGATCGACACGCCACCACCCACGGTCAGCGGCTCCCTGCATGTCGGGCACGTCTTCTCGTACACCCACACCGACACCATCGCCCGCTACCAACGCATGCGTGGCAAGGCCGTCTTCTATCCCATGGGCTGGGATGACAACGGCCTGCCCACGGAGCGCCGGGTGCAGAACTACTTCGGGGTTCGCTGCGACCCCTCCCTCCCCTACGACCCTTCGTTCGTCCCGCCGGAGACGCCGGGCAACGACCAGGTCTCGATCTCGCGGCGCAACTTCATCGAGCTGTGCCATGAACTGACCGTCGAGGACGAGAAGGCTTTCGAAGCGCTGTGGAAGCACCTCGGCCTGTCGGTCGACTGGGCCATGACCTACGAGACCATCGGCGAACGAGCCCAGCGGGTCGCACAGCGAGCGTTCCTGCGCAACCTCGCCCGCGGCGAGGCCTACCAGGCGGAAGCCCCCACGCTTTGGGACATCGACTTCGGCACGGCCGTCGCCCAGGCCGAGCTCGAGGACCGTGAGCAACCCGGCGCCTATCACCGACTCGCCTTCCGCCGGACCACCGACAACGAGCCGATCTTCATCGAGACCACCCGCCCCGAGTTGCTTGCGGCCTGTGTGGCCCTTGTCGCCCATCCGGATGACCCTCGCTACCAGCCGCTGTTCGGCGCCGAGGTTCGCACGCCGCTCTTCGGCGTGACCGTCCCCGTCCTGGCCCATGAGCTCGCCGACCCCGAGAAGGGCTCTGGCATCGCCATGATCTGCACCTTCGGCGACACCACCGACGTGACCTGGTGGCGCGAGCTGAACCTGGGGGTGCGGGCCATCGTGCAGCGCGACGGACGGCTTCTCACATCAACCCCGCCATGGTTGGCCGACATCCCGACAGGAACCGAGGCATGGGGGGAGATCGCCGGGAAGAGCGTGAAGCAGGCCCGGAAACGGGTGGTCGAGCTCCTGGGTGAATCGGGCGACATGGAGGGCGACCCCCGGCCGATCACGCACCCCGTGAAGTTCTTCGAGAAGGGCGACCGCCCTCTCGAGATCGTCACCAGCCGGCAGTGGTACATCCGAAACGGTGGCCGGGGCGAGAGACTCCGTGACGAGCTGTTGAGCCGAGGTGACGAGCTGACCTGGCACCCGCCCTACATGAAGGCTCGCTACCGGAGCTGGGTCGCCGGGCTCAACGGCGACTGGCTGGTCAGCCGTCAACGCTTCTTCGGTGTGCCGTTCCCGTTGTGGTATCCCGTCGACGCCGAAGGCGGCGTCGACTACGACCACCCGATCACCCCGAGCGAGGAACGCCTTCCCGTCGACCCCTCGAGCGATGCGCCCGAGGGCTGGACCGAGGACCGGCGAGGAAAGCCCGGGGGGTTCATCGGCGACCCCGACGTGATGGACACCTGGGCGACCTCATCGTTGACCCCGCAGATCGCCGGCGCGTGGGAGGACGACACCGACCTGTTCAACCGGGTCTTTCCGATGGACCTTCGTCCCCAGGCACACGAGATCATTCGCACGTGGCTGTTCTCAACGGTGGTCCGCAGCCACCTGGAACACGGCAGCCTTCCCTGGCATGACGCCGGGATCTCCGGCTGGGTGCTCGACCCCGATCGCAAGAAGATGTCGAAGTCCAAGGGCAACGTCGTCACCCCGATGGGCCTGCTCGAGCAATACGGCTCCGATGCCGTGCGCTACTGGGCCGCGAGTGGACGTCCGGGTACCGACACCGCCTTCGACGAAGGCCAGATGAAAGTCGGCAGGCGCCTGGCCATCAAGCTTCTCAACGCGTCGAAGTTCGTGCTCGGGCTCGGTGAGGACCTCGACGGAGCGGACCCGGCCGAAGTCGTCACCGAACCCATCGACCGGGCCATGCTGGGTCGCTTGGCAGACCTTGTCGACGAAGCGACGAAGGCATTCGAAGGCCACGATTACGCCCGCTCCCTCGAACGCACCGAGGCCTTCTTCTGGTCGTTCTGCGATGACGTGCTCGAGCTCGTCAAGGGTCGGGCATACGGGACGGTGGGCCCGGAACGGGCTGCGTCGGCACAGGCCTCCCTGCGTCTTGCCCTGTCGGTGCAACTCCGCCTGTTCGCTCCCTTTCTCCCCTTTGCGACCGAGGAGATCTGGTCCTGGTGGCATGAAGCGACCGACGGCTCCATCCATCGGGCTCCGTGGCCCGATGCGGCGACACTGCGGTTGATCGCCGGCGACTTCCACCCCGAGGTCCTCGACATCGCGACCGCCGTGCTGGGCGAGGTGCGGAAGGCAAAGACGACGGCGAAACGTTCCCTGCGCACCGAGGTGTCCCGCGTGGAGATCACCGGATCATCCGCGATGCTCGATGCCCTGCGACTCGGCGAGACCGACCTCTGCGAGGCAGGCCGCATCGCCGAGATCCGCTGCAGGGCCGTCTCCGACGAAGCGCTTGGCGTGAGCGTCACCCTGGCGAACGAGGACGAGCCCGGCGCAGGAGCTCAGGCCGTGGAAGGCTGACGCGCCCACATCCGATTCGCCCGGGCCGAAGCCCTGTCCCGGCACGGCGACGGCCCGACGTCGCCTCGGGGACGACTCAGAGCCCCAGCGGATAGGTGGGGCTCCATTGGATACAGGCGGTGTTTCGCCAGGCGAAGACTGGTGAAACGAGTCGTGTCGTTCTCGCAGGGTGACCTGGTGAGTAGCCGGGGGGAATCGCACCCCCCGGCGCTCGCAGAACCCGACGTGACAGTCGCCCGTCATCGGGCTCCCACAGGTCGGTTGTTGGTCATTGCGATGAGGTG
>JACOTK010000153.1 GCA_016178435.1 Actinomycetota bacterium | reverse complement strand
GCTTCACGTCAGGCTCAACACCACCGCCAGACCGGGTATTTCCATTTCACGGTTCTGTGGTCACGTGGGCATGAGGCGCTTCGACAAGCCCGAACAATCGTCCATTCGCCATTCCCGCGAGATCGATGCGGCCCGGAGGGCACCCCCGACCGGCGATAAGAGACGGCCTACCGCGAGATTTGGGGACGTGCTCTCCGGAACGCGTCGCCGCCTGTTCGGCGTGGGTGATCATCGCGCTCAACGGCGTCGACCTGCGTGGTCGTGTCGTGCTGCGTAACGGCGAGGCGTCAGTCCTCGGTCATCCGGTCGACGGCCTCGGTGCCGGCGCCGATCAGACCCGGTCCAGCCTCAGATGAGCTCCTTGATCTTGGGACCGGCATCGCGAACCTCCTGGATGTCCTCGTCGGTGAAGCCCGCAAGCTTGCGCAGCTCAACCGCCAGGGGCATGAGCTCCTCATTGGTCCGCGAGTCGTACGAACCCCGGATGCCGCCGAAGCTGAAGACGCCGTCGACCTTGCGCTGAAAGGCGAGCACCTTCCTGCGACGCTCCGGGTCGCCCTCGGTCAACGCCTTGCTCCAGACCTGGCCGAAACGTACGTGGGTCACCTCGTCGGCGGCGACATAGTCGACGGATCGCCAGATGCACTCGTCGTCGGCAGCCTTGCCGAAACGGATCGTCTCGTTGAACACATCGAGCGCAAGGCCCTCGAGACAACGATTCACACCGACGACACGCTCGGCCGGATCGTCGGAACAGGCGAACTCGAACAACATGACGTTCTCGGCGAACTCCCCGATCTCGGCATCGACGTGATCGAGCAGCGCGGAGTAGGTCTCGACGTGGCGGGTCTCATCCCAACATTGGCGGGCCATGTCGAGCTGGAACTTCCACGGCAGCTCCTGGTCGTCGGTGAAGTCCCAACAACTGCGCCCCGCTCCCTCGAGGGCCTGGATCTCACCCATGAAGATGCCGTGCATCTGGCTCTTGATCTTCAGCGGCGCCATGTCATCGGTGGGACGCATTCGACCACCCAGGCTGACGCCCCCCCGCTCCTCCATGGCCTTCTTCATCTCGGGATTGGTCTGCAGCGTCTTGAAGGTCTGCTGGATCTGCTCGAGGCTGACTTCCTCGGCAGTGAGGAACTCGATGGGTATCTGCACCCGCTTGAACCGATCGTCCCGCGCCAGCTCGGAACTCTGCATGAACTTCTTCATAGGTACCCCCCCGGAAACCGTCGTGTGAAGTTGCTGCCGAAAGTCTGACAGGGCAAGCCGGCGTTGACAATGGCTCCTGCAAACGCCGTTCCCGGCTCCGTCGTTGGCCCCAGGTTCTCCGTCAGGTGCGCAGGAGGCGCTGGAAGGCCTGCATGGCCTCGTTGACCATGTCCTCGGACGACTCGGGCCCCTCGCGCCCCTCGCGGTGCGTGACACAGTGGCGGACGTGCTCGTCCAGCAGGCCGAGCGCGACACTCTGGAGCGCCTTGGTCACCGAAGCGATCTGGGTGAGCACGTCACGGGGTCGTCGGGGTCGTCGGGGTCCCCCGAGCGTGGTCGGCCGCCTTGAAACTCCGGAGCCGAAGGCTGTTGGACACGACGAACACGCTGGAGAACGCCATCGCGGCGCCGGCGATCAACGGGTTGAGAAGACCGGCCGCCGCCAGGGGCAGCGCGGCCACGTTGTAGGCGAACGCCCAGAACAGGTTGGCCTTGATGGTGCCGAGAGTCCGGCGCGACAGCCTGACTGCATCAGCGGCCGCACGCAGATCACCGCGGACGAGGGTGATATCCGATGCCTCGATGGCGGCATCGGTGCCGGTTCCCATCGCAAGGCCGAGGTCTGCCTGGGCAAGGGCCGCTGCGTCGTTGACCCCGTCGCCGACCATCGCCACCACCCGCCCCTCCTCCTGCATCCGACGAATCACGGCGACCTTGTGCTCGGGCAACACCTCGGCGTGCACCTCGTCGATGCCCACCTCGGCGGCCACCGCGCGAGCGGCCCGCTCGTTGTCGCCGGTGAGGAGCACGGGGCCGAGCCCCAGCGAGCGGAGGGCGGCGATGGCCTGTGCGGAAGTGGCCTTGACCGTATCGGCCACCACGACCACACCACGGGCCTCACCGTCCCAGCCAACGAGAATCGCGGTGCGCCCCCGACCCTCGGCCTCCTGCTTGAGGGCCTCCAGCTCCGGGGTCAGGTACTGGGACCAGTCGGCCAGGAACCTGGAGCGACCGGCGATCACGGCGTGACCGTCGACGACGCCCTGGACACCGAGGCCCTGGGTGCCTGCGAACGACTCGACGGCGAGCAGATCGAGACCGCTGTTACGTGCCCCCTCGGCGATGGCCCGCGCGACCGGGTGTTCACTGGCGTCCTCGAGGCTGCCGGCAAGCAGGAGCAATTCCCGGTCGTCGACGCCTGTCCCGGCATGTACCCCGACCAACGCCATGTGACCGGTGGTCACGGTTCCGGTCTTGTCGAGCACGATGGTGTCGACCCGGCGGGTCGACTCGAGGATCTCGGGACCCTTGATGAGGATGCCGAGCTGCGCCCCCCTGCCGGTTCCCACCATGAGCGCTGTCGGTGTCGCCAGCCCCAGCGCGCAGGGACAGGCGATGATGAGGACGGCCACGGCCGAGGTGAACGCCTCGGTGCCGGTGGCGCCCGATCCCAACCAGAAGCCGAGGGTGCCCACCGACAGGAGGATCACCGCCGGGACGAAGAAGGCGGACACCCGGTCGGCCAGGCGCTGGACCGGCGCCTTGCCGGACTGGGCGTCGGTGACCAGTCGCGCGATCTGCGCGAGCGCAGTGTCGCCACCGACGCGGGTGGCGCGCACCACCAGTCTTCCCCCCGCGTTGACGGTCGCGCCGGCGACATCGTCACCCGGCTGGACCTCGACCGGGACGCTCTCGCCGGTGAGCAGGGATGCGTCGATGGCCGAGGCGCCCTCCTCCACGACCCCGTCGGTCGCGACCTTCTCGCCCGGCCGAACCACGAAGCGATCGCCGACGCCGAGCTCTCCGATGGGGATCTGCACCTCGGTCCCGTCGCGCAACACGGCGACGTCCTTGGCCCCGAGCTCGAGAAGCGCCTTCAACGCCGCGCCGGACCGCCGCTTCGCCCGGGCCTCGAACCAACGACCGGCAAGGATGAAGACCGTCACACCCGAGGCGACCTCGAGGTAGATCTGGTCGTGTCCTCCCCCCCGCTCGATGGTGAGGTCGAAGCCCATGCGCATCGACGGATCACCCGCCTCACCGATGAACAGGGCGTAGAGCGACCAGCCGAGAGCGGCGATCGTCCCCACCGAGATCAGGGTGTCCATCGTCGCCGTGCCGTGGCGCAGGTTTGTCCAGGCAGCCTTGTGGAACGGCCATGCGCCCCAGACCACCACCGGTGCGGCGAGCGTCAAGGAGAGCCACTGCCAGTTGTCGAACTGCAGAGCGGGCACCATGGACATGAGCAGCACCGGAAGCGTGAGCGCCGCCGAGGCGGTGAGCCGGTCGCGAAGCGCTCTCGTCGGGTCGGGACCCTGGTCGATGGCTGTGGCTCCGTCGTGAACATGGGCAGTGGCCGGCAGTCGAGC
>JACOTK010000068.1 GCA_016178435.1 Actinomycetota bacterium | reverse complement strand
TGGCGTCGGGAGGTCAGGGAACAGGTCGGACCGGTGGCTCGGGTTTCGTGAAGCTCCCGGGGTCGTCGGTGAATCTCGCGTGACAGGCGTGGGAGCAGAACCGGTAGGTGGTTCCCGCGATGTCTTCCGACGCGACCGCATCCGCGGCCACGATGCTCATGCCACAGACCGGGTCGATGACCCGGTCCGGCTCGGCCCGCTCGGCGGCGATCTCCACGACCGGCTCGGTCGGTGTCACGGGAGCGGGAGCGGGAGCGGGAGCAACGCGCCGACGCCAACGCCGCAGTCGACTCGCGTTCGTGACCACCGACAGGCTGGAGGCCGCCATCGCACCCGCCGCGATCATGGGGCTGAGTTGCAGCTCGATGAAGGGGTAGAGCACGCCCGCGGCGATGGGAATGCCGATGCCGTTGTAGATGAACGCGAGGACGAGGTTCTGACGAATGTTGCGCAGGGTGGATCGACTCAACATGACGGCCGTGACCACGCCGTCCAGAGCTCCCGAGATCAGCGTGATGTCCGACGCCTCGATAGCGACGTCGGTGCCCGTCCCGATGGCAAAGCCGACATCTGCCTGCGCGAGCGCCGGGGCATCGTTGATGCCGTCACCAACCATTGCGACGACGCCACCCTCCTTTTGCAGGCGCTGCACCTCGATGGCCTTGTGCTCGGGCAGAACCTCTGCGAGCACGCTCTCGATCCCTACCTGACGAGCGATGGCCGCAGCGGTGCGGGCATTGTCCCCGGTGATCATCACCACCTTGATGCCGAGGGCTCGCAGCGAGGCGATGGCTGCCGCAGATCCATCCTTGACGGTGTCGGCCACGGCGACAACGCCACCGAGGCGACCGTCGAGCGCCACGAGCATCGGCGTACGCCCCCCCTGTGCAAGTCGATCGAGGGTATCCTCCATTTCCGTCGCATCGATTCCGGCATCGTCGAGCAGGCGACGGTTGCCGACGAGGATCTCCCGGCCGCCCACGAGAGCGCGAATGCCCTTGCCGGTGACCGAATCGAACTGGGTGGCATCGACCGGGACGAGCCCCTTGTCCCGTGCTCCACTCACGATGGCCCTGGCCAATGGGTGCTCCGATGACTGCTCGGCCGATGCGACCAGCCCGAGCAACTCCATGTCGTCGACCCCCGAGGCCGCCACCACGTCGGTCAGGGCAGGTTGTCCCCGTGTGATGGTGCCGGTCTTGTCGAGCACGATCGTGGTGACCTTGTGAGCCCCCTCGAGCGCCTCGGCGGAACGGATCAGGATTCCCTGCTCCGCACCCTTGCCGGTGGCGACCATGATCGACAGCGGAGTGGCAAGCCCGAGTGCACACGGACAGGCGATGATCATGACCGACACGGCGGCAACCAGGGCACGCGTCAGGGCCGGATCCGGCCCCACGATGAACCAGATCGCAAAGGTGGCGACGGCAATGAACATCACCGCCGGCACGAAGACGGACGAAACCTGGTCGGCGAGGCGTTGGATCGGCGCCTTCGAACCCTGGGCCTGCTCGACCAGCTTGATGATCTGGGCGAGCATCGTGTCGGCGCCGACCTTGGTCGCCTCGAATCGGAATGCCCCCGTCTGATTGATGGTGGCGCCGATGACCGTGTCGCCGACCGTCTTGGTGACCGGAAGTGATTCCCCCGTCACCATCGATTCGTCCAGGGTTGAGCGCCCGTCGACGATCACTCCGTCGACGGGCACCTTTTCACCGGGCCGCACCACGATCACGTCGCCGGGCACGACCTCCGCGGTCGGCACCGCGACCTCGGAACCGTCGCGGATGACCGTGGCCGTACGCGCCTGCAGGCCGATCAGCTTCCGGATCGCCTCACCGGTGCCGGCCTTTGCCCGCGCCTCGAGCAGACGTCCCAACAGGATGAGGGTGATGATGACACCCACTGCCTCGTAGTAGACCTCCCGAACATCAGCGGGAACCGCCGACGGCGCGATGGTCACAAGGAGGCTGTAACCGAAGGCGGCGATGGTTCCGATGGTGATGAGGCTGTTCATGTCGGCCGTTCGGTGGCGAAGTGTCAACCACCCGGTTCGGTGAATCGGCCAACCGGCGTACGCCATCACGGGGCTGATCATGACGAGTTGCAGCCAACGGTTCATCATGAAATCCGGCACCCACATCGCGGAGAAGAGATCCATGGCCATCACGGTGAACGCCACGGGGATCGACAGTGCCGCGCCGATCAGGACTCGCCGCGAAAGGTCGGCGATCTCGGCCCTGCGCTCCGCCGTCTCGTGATCTTCGGTCACTGCGGGCAACGGCGATTCGACAGCTGTGCCTCGATGGTCGCCGCGGGCCACCTCGTCTTCTGAGGACACGACTTCGAAGTCGGCTCCCAAGTGATCTGCGGCGTGTATCGCCGCGGTGTCGCCAGGTTCGACCACCAGCGTGCCGTGGATCATGTTCATGCCACAGGCAAAGTCGAACCGGCCGACCTTGTCCGGCGTGAACTCGAGCGCGGTCGTGGCGAAAGCGGGAAGGGACTTCGACGCCTCGAAATCGGGAAAGACCACGCGCGATGAGCAATCGCCGGTCTCCCTGCGGTCGAACACCAACCGCAGGGGAACCCCTTGCCGAACATGGATCAGGTTCGGTGAGTAGCCACCCTTGACGGTGATGGCGACCTCTTGTAGCCCTCCGTGCAACCGAGCCCGGCTCGCCTGCTTCGGGCCGAAGAAGAACCAGCCGAGGAATCCCACGGTGCACAGGCTTCCCAACAAGACGACCACATCGATGGCTTGCATGGCACCCTCTCCTCGTGTTCTGCCCAGAGGATAGGCACTCCCGTCGAGGCGCCATAGGGCCAAAGGTCAACACGCACCGAGCAGTGCTGCTCCAACCGACTCCCGACTCCCGACTCCCGACTCCCGACTCCCGACTCCCGACTCCCGACTCCCGACGCCGGATGCGAGCCGACGGACGCTCTGTTCCGATTGGGGGACATGTGGTGCAGTGCTCGGGTAGCTTGTCCCGATGGAGCAAATTGCGTCATGACCGACGTCCGACCGCTCAAACAGGAACAGGAGCCTGCGAGCAGTGAGGTGACCGAGGTTGCGCCCGGTGTCCTGCGCCTGCAACTCCCGATCCAGATGCCCGGGCTCGGCCACGTCAACACCTATGCGTTGATCGACAGGAGCGGTGCTGCGCTGGTGGACCCCGGCATGCCCGGACCCGCCAACTGGAAGGCCCTGCAACAGCAGCTTCAGCAAGCGGGGCTCCGCGTCGCGGACGTCCACACGGTCATCATCACGCATTCGCATCCCGATCATTTCGGTGGGGCGGCGCGACTCGCCAAGGATTCCGGTGCCCAGGTGGTGACGCATGAGGCATTCAAGACGGTGTGGGATGACCATGATCACGTCGACAGCTCCGATGCCGACGCGGGTGGGGAGGAGGTCGACTTCGAGGCCCTCAACGCAAAGGGGGCGATGCCGCCTCGACGCAAACCATGGGACTCCACGGCGTGGGGGGGCAACGAATACCAACCTCCGGGCGTGAAGGGTTTGATGTTCCGGTATGCCCGTCCATTGATGAGGCGACAGTTCCGGACCCCTGAGGCCAATCGCAAGCTTCGCAACGGCGATGTCATCAAGTTGGCCAATCGTGAATGGATAGCGGTGCACACCCCTGGACACACCCTCGACCACCTGTGCCTGTGGGATCCGGAGGAGGGGACGTTCCTCTCGGGCGATCATGTCCTTCCGACGATCACGCCTCACATCGCCGGTCTGGGTGAGGGGGCGGACACGCTCGCGCTTTTCATCTCTTCTCTTGATCGCGTCACCGAGATCGACGGGGTCAAGTACGTGCTGCCTGCTCATGGTCACCCGTTCGTCGATCTGGCGGGCAGGGCAAATGAGATTCGGGGTCATCACGACGCTCGGATGCAGCGATTGCGAGAGGTCTCGGTGGAGCTCGGGCCCGCCACCGTCCAGGAGTTCACCCAGCGCATCTTTCGCCCCGATCGCTGGGGTTTCATGGCCGAGAGCGAGATCTTCGCGCACATGCGCCATCTCGAGCTGACCGGCCAGGCCGACCGCCTCGACGGTGAGGCAACGCCACGGTTCGTCATCACCGCAGACCACCCACAGAACGTGCCGAGCACCTGAGCTCAGGCAGTGGGTGGAGATCTCGGAGATTTGACCCCCTGCGGAGCAAGAGGACCGATCATGCATGAAACACCGGACGACCTCGATCGGCTGCAGCAACTGCTCGACCGAAGCTATGACGCCGGGGGCGCGCACCTTCGGGAGGTCATCACCCCCGAGCGGCGACTGCGTGCCGAGGCATTGGTCGGGGCGTTGAGGGGCATGCGCCTACTGGTCCTTGCGACCGTCACCAGGGACGGAAGACCGATTTCCGGGCCGGTCGACGGATTCTTCTTTCGAGGCTCATTCTGGTTCGGCTCCTCCCCCGACTCGCTGCGCTTTCGCCACATCGCCGAGCGTCCGTGGGTGAGCGCCACGCACCTTCCGGGCGAGGAGCTCTCGGTGTCGGTGCATGGTCGAGCGGTGCCGATCGACGTCAACGCTCCCGAGCATGCAGCGTTTCGACAGACGCTGTTGGACGAGTACGCGCCGCGGTACGGCCCCGAGTGGGAACGGATGCTCGATGCAGGAGCCGCCTACGCCCGCATCGATGCCCACCGTATGTTCACGTTCTCGATGCCGGCGGACGAGCCCGAACGGTCCGGCTGAT
Source organism: Actinomycetota bacterium (assembly GCA_016178435.1). Classification (GTDB taxonomy): domain Bacteria; phylum Actinomycetota; class Acidimicrobiia; order Acidimicrobiales; family CADCSY01; genus JACOTK01. The sequence continues at coordinate 18,394 of JACOTK010000068.1, read as the reverse complement.
CACCAGGAACCGCCGCCGCCTCCGCCGCCCCCGCCGCCGGAGCCACCGCTGAAGCCGCTGCCTCCCGACGAGGAGGGTGCGGCGGCGGCGACCGTGCCGGTCGTCATGGTGGAGAAGTCGTTGATGGAGCGTGAGAAGGCGCCGAGGGTGAACGGGTCCTGCGAGCGATACCACGACGTCTCGAGTGCCTCGGCATCGAGGCCCTCGAATGCCTTGGCCCATTGCTCGGTGCAGCCGAAGACGATGGCGAAGGGCAGGTAGGCCGAAAACAGCTTCTTGCGCTCATCGAATTGCGCGTGGGCCATCTCGGTGGGGCTCTCGATCAAGCGGCGGAAGCCCTCCACCCTTCGAAGCGTTGCGGTTCCCTTGGCGGTTCGGGATGGCATCCGCCCGGCCAGGCCGGTCAGGAGCAAGCCTCCGAGTACGAGCGGTAAGGGGATGAGGCCCAAGTGGGTGAACCTCGCCACCCCGGCAGTGAGGATCAGGGCGACGACCACGGCGAACCAGCCGGCGACCCGCCATCGTCTTCGAGTTCTCTCGGGATCCTCGGCGAACCACCCCTCGCGAACAGCGTCGCGGCGCATGGCGGACGAAACCTCCGCGAGACGCTTCGCGAAGTGGGTGCGTAGCTCGGAGAGCTGCACTTCGGACCCATCCTCGAACAGACCGTCGAGCATGAGGCGCTCATACTCCAGCAGGCCGGTGGAATCCTGGAGTCTGGTGAGCCTCCAGTCACCCTTTCGGAACCATCGCTGCTCCTGGGTCTCCTCGATCCTCAGTCGTCCACGCACGGCAAGATCGACGATGGTGGCGGTCGCATCGAGCGGGTGCGCCTGCTCGTCGATCAGTACGCCGATCTGCCCCGGGCGAATGCCGTCCGGTGGCTCGAACTCCACAGGGGTCTCCGTGCGCCAACGCAACGGGACCGGTTCGTCGATCTCGTTTCCGGTAGCGAAGGCGGCATCGATGTCGGACCCTGTCGCACGTCGATCACGTCCCCTTCTCCAGCCGAGTCGCCCGAGGACTGCGAGGAGAGCCACCAACAGGAATCCGCTCACTCCCACGGTCCAGGGCGTGATCGCAAAGGCCTGATCAAAGGTCCAGTGCTCGCGCAGGATCGGCGTGGGGGCGGGGGAGACGACCCCCTTGTCCAGCGCGACGACGATGGTGAGCGCCTCGAAGGGATTCAGGGCAGACTGCGAGAACGTGGCCTCGCCTCCCGATGCGCCTGCTGTCGCGCAGCCGAGTCGACTGCCCCTCGGGCCTGCGTAACATGCGACCTGTGTGACCGGGCCCGGCGTGTGCACGCGCACGGCCACGTTGGCGATGGGCGAGCTCCATCCGTCGCCGACGGCGTTCCAGAACAGCTCGTCGTGATCGTTGAAGGCGGTCAGGGCGCCACGAACGCCGTAGGTGATCGTGTAGAGGTGCAGACCGGAGATCGTCGTGTCGGGGTCGCCGATGCGGATGCGTTTTTGCGTGTCCCCGAGGTCGGATACCCGGTATTGCGATGGCGTTCCCTCGGAGGCCGTGACCGACTCGACCTTCAGCGGTTGGATTCGGTCGTTGTGGTCGTCCCAGCGGGAGACAACGGGGATGTCGCGATCGATGCCGTGGCGTTCCTGGGCGCCGAAGTCGTAGCCGATCGTTTCGATGACGCGCAGATCACCGTTGCGGGCGATCGTGATGTCGACGTCGTAGCTTTGGATCTGCTCGAAGCCCATGGAAACCGGAAGCTGTGCTCCCGCCGGCGACGTCACCGCCCAGAGTGCGAACACCATGAAACCCGGAAGGCCGAGAATGCGACACAACATGAGCCCGCACCCTACCGTGCCGGGCCGGCGCCAACCCGGTGATTCCCCTGTTACGCCCGCCGTTCCGCATGGCGAGAGGATCCGGAGGCCATGAACGCCCGACCGGTTAGGCTTGCGGGTGACGAGCACATCGAGCACATCGAGCACATCGATCGCACGAGGTGCGTGAACCCGTGGAGGTCCTGATGCCATCGATTCGCCAGGCGAAGCGCTACCTCGATCAGGATGTCCACCCCTGGCACCAGCCAACCGATGAACGTGTCGTGGTCAGTGTCAGACCCGACCATACGTCGCGGATGGGCTGAGCATGGGTCCGGCAATCACCCGTTCCCGGGTCATCGACAGCCCCATCGGCCCACTTACCCTGGGCGGCACCGACGAGGTGCTGATGCACCTGTGCATGCACGAGCAGGCTCATGCGCCCGCCGACCGAGCGCAGTGGCCTCGATACGAGCGCGCGTTCGGCGATGTGGTGGAACTGCTCAGCGGCTACTTCGCCGGCGAGCGGGTCGACATGGATGTGAAGCTCCACCTGCGCGGTACGTCGTTCCAACACGAGGTCTGGCAGGCGCTGCGCGAGATCCCCCATGGTGAGACGTGGTCCTACGGCAAGCTTGCGGCACACATCGGCAGGCCGGGCGCATCTCGCGCCGTGGGCCTTGCCGTCGGCCGCAACCCGATCGCCATCGTCGTGCCATGTCACCGAGTTGTCGGTGCGGACGGTTCGCTCACCGGCTTCGCCGGGGGCCTCGAACGCAAGCGCGCCCTACTCGATCTCGAGCGCCGTACGCGTCGGTAGAGAAGTCGACGTTCAGTCGTTCGGCCCGGGGTGCTCATCCGCGGGCACGATGAGCCCGTAATGTCCGTCGTAGCGCCGATACAGAACTCGACCCCGGCCGCTGTCGGGGTCGAGGAAGAAGATGAATCGTTCCTCGGTGACATCGAGCAGCTCGCCTGCTGCTTCCAGGGTGCCGGTCGACGGATGGACCGAGCTGCGGGTGATGGATGCGACGGCGCCGGTCAGCGTGCATTTCCCGGACGACTCCAACAGCTCGTAGCCGTGATCACCCAGTCGGGTGATCACGTTGTCCTCTCCGGTTTCGAGATTCCTGAACAGGTAGAAGTCATGGTCGAGGAGCTCGAGATCGAAGGCGGCTTCGTCGGGGGTCATCTCGTGGACGGCGAAGGTCTTCTGGCGCACCACCTCGCGTTCGTCGATCGGTCGTGGAAAGTAGGCCGGGCGTGACGCGACCGGGTCGCCGTGGTGCCACGCACTCGTGTCACCACGATGGCGAAGGTGTTTGGATTCGAGGTGATGGGCGAAGCGTTCGAGTCGTTCACGCAGACGATCGGCGAGGAGATCGATTGCCTCGGGCATCGATGCTGCCGACACCCTCGCCCGTACCAGGTGTCCATTGACGTCCATCTCGGCCTTGGCGAAGAAGGGCCGTTCCCTTGCAGGGTCGGCGTGGGCGGTCAGGTCGGCACGTGCGTAAAGAACCGGGCCGGGCGCGAACCTGCGGACATGGCCCACCTTCTCCCGGGCGTAGGCGCGCTCCGCCCCGTTCACGAACCCTTCGGTGTGAACAACAACATCTCCCGGCGTCTCCGTCGTGGACATCTCGACCTCCCTGTGTGTCTCACTGCCGGGTTTCGATTGTTGCCGCAACGACCGAGGCACTCCAGGGCCGAAGGTCATCCCTCCCACGGCAATCGGTCGTACGGGTGGGCAGGGTGTCGGTCGCCCCGGGGAACGTTCCCGGTCGGATCAGGAAACCGTCTCCGCGTCGATACGACGCCCGGTGATCGTCATTGGAACCACGCGGATCCACAAGACCTCGGTACCGGTACGCCATGGCGAGGTCCTCTTGGCGACCGCGCGCTTTATGACGTCGGGGTCGGTCACCTCCTCGGCTCGGCCACTGACCATGACGCTCCAGCCGCTCTCCCAGGCCCCCTCCACGGCGTCGACCTCGAAGCCGACCCAGGGCCACTCGAGCGCCGCGTGCATCTTTGTTCCTCGGTTCGTGGGAAAGATGATGTCGTCGTCGATGATCACGTGCGCGACGGGAAAGACCACGGGCCTTCCCTCGACCACCACGCCGAGACGGCCGAGCACCGCCTTGTCGATCAACGCCGAGCAGACCTCGGGGGGGAGATCGACCAACCAAGTCCGAGCTGCCATGGCGTTTCCCTGCCTCGTCGTTCAGATCAAGGGATTGAGCATGCCCATCCTTTCGAGTCGTCGGCCGGTCATCCAGGGTCGAACGTCACTTCATCCGGAAGCGGGCGTGACGTAAACCACGAACAAACAGCTTGACTGTTTGTTCGTGGGGGTCCTACGGTTGGCTCGTGGGAATCTCCGTCACGGTGACCGTTGGACGTCGATCACAGGCCGAGCGCCGGGCGACCACGCGTCAGTCCTTGCTCGACGCGACCATTGCGTGCCTGACGAAAGACGGCTATGCCCGGATGTCGACCAACGATGTCGTCAAGCTTGCCGGGGTTTCCCGAGGCGCGCTCGTTCATCACTTTCCCACCAAGGCTGAGCTTGCGGTCGCTGCGCTTGACGGTTGGCTCGACGACCGGATCGCCGAGTTCGAGGAGGAGTTTGCCACGCTGCCGACCAATGAGCGGCGAGCGCCTGCGGCGATCGATGTGATGTGGACCCTCTTCAAGGGCCCGACCTTTGCGGCATGGCTCGATCTGGCCGCCGCATCTCGGGCTGACAAGCGCCTGCGCTCGAAGCTGATCGTCGTGGAGTCCAAGTTCTACGACGGGGTGCTGGCGGCATTTCGTCGTTCGTTCAGTGCCAACGATGAGATTGCGCCGTTCGACCCGGGAGTTGCCGTCCGCTTCGCCCTCACGGTGCTCATCGGAGCGGCCGTGGAGCGCATGCTCCAACCACCGGCTGCGGGAGACATGCCCGAATCGGTTATCGCATTGAAGCTCCTGGCGGCGATGCCGTTCAATTCGCCCGTCATCAACACTTCTTCCCCAACACAGGCCTCACAAGGGATCGCCGTATGACATCGCAGCCTGATTTTGAAGTCGCCATCATCGGAGCGGGCCTTGGCGGCATCGGCACCGCGATTGCCCTCACCAGGGAAGGCATCACCGATTTCGTGATCCTGGAACGCGCGGCGGACATCGGCGGCACCTGGCGGGACAACACCTATCCCGGTATCGCCGTGGACATCCCTGCACAGGCCTATCAGTTCAGCTATGAGTTGAAGCCCACCTGGTCACGGGTGTTCGCCAAGGGCTCGGAGGTCAAGGCCTACGTCGACCAGTGCGCCGACCACTACGACGTTCGTTCCCACGTGCGCCTCAACAGTGAGGTGATGGCGCGTACCTGGGACGAGGGCCGGCAGCTCTGGCGGCTGCAGATCGGCGCCGACCACGAGCTCACTGCTCGGTTCGTGGTGAGTGCCATCGGCTCGTTCGTCGAGCCCAAGCCCGTGGACATCCCCGGCGTGGATCAGTTCGAGGGAAAGATCCTCCACTCGGCACGCTGGGATCACGACTACGACCTGCGAGGCAAGCGGGTGGGCATCGTGGGCACCGGCGCAAGCGCGATTCAGATCATTCCCGAGATCGCGCCGCTGCTGTCGCATCTCGACGTGTACCAGCGCACACCGATCTGGGTGGGGCCGAAGATCGACCCGGTCATGCCTGCGGCGCTTCAGCGCTTCTTCGGCCGGTTTCCCGCCGTTCAGCAACAGGTGCGGCGATTTGCGACCCGCCTGATCGAGATCGGACTCGTCGACCTCGTCCGTCATCACGAGAGGTACCCGTACTTTGCCAAGGGGGCAGCGCTGCTCGGCCGCCAGATCTGGTATCGGCTTCAGGTTCGCGATCCAGAGATTCGCAGGAAGCTGACGCCGCAATACGGAATCGGTTGCAAGCGTCCCTCGGTCTCGAGCAGGTATCTCAGCACGTTCAACAAGCCCAACGTGACCTTGGTGACCGACTCCATCGAGGCCGTGACGCCGACAGGCGTTCGTACGGTTGACGGAGTTGAGAGGCCGGTCGATGTGTTGATCCTGGCGACGGGATTCCGTATGTCCAGCGACCCGGAGAACTATCGGCGCACACCGGTGCGGGGACGGGACGGCTTCGACCTCGCCACGTTCTACGAAACCACTCGTCTCGAATCCTATGAGGGCGTCAGCATTCCGAAGTTGCCCAATCACTTCATGATCTTCGGTCCCTACGGATGGACCGGCGGCACCTGGCACGTGCTGGTCGAGACGGCGTCGACGCACATTGTGAGGGTGATCAAGGAGGCGCAACGCCGCCATGCAGGCGCCGTCGAGGTGACGCAGGAGGCAACCGATCAGTGGACGGCGATCATGCGCGAGCGGATGAGCCACTCCCTGTTCAACACCAACAACTGCTCGACCGCCAACAGCTACTACTTTGATCACCACGGGGATACCCCGTTCCTGCGTCCGACCAGCGCCGCAGAGGCGTGGGTGGCTGCCAGGACCTTTCCCTTCGACGATTACACCTTTACGCCATCGCGGTCGGAGACCGTGTCAACGTCACCGGGGCCGGCACTCGGCGAGGCCGGGGTTCTGGAGGAAACATCATGAGCAACTCGGTCACGCTTCCGGCGAATGCGATTCCCGCCCGCACGGTGAAGACCCGTCGCATCACCTTCGAGTACCCGGAGGAGAAGCTGTCCCGTCACTTCATCGATGACGACATTGCGATGAGCCACATCGTGAGCACCCTGTCCGCGGTCTTTCCCGAGGGTGAGGATTTCTTTGTGAACTCGGTTCGCAACTATCGGGATCGGATCACCGACCCCGAGCTGAAGCGTCAGGTGGCGGGCTTCATCGGCCAGGAGGCAATGCACAGTCGCGAGCACGAGCGATTCAACGAGCGCCTCGCCGAGTTGGGTTATCCGACGCTCCTCATCCATCGGGCGGTGGGCATCGGCTTGGGGATCGGGCGCAAGGTGCTGCCGAAGCGCGTGCAACTGGCGATCACGGCAGCCCTTGAGCACTACACCTCGACGCTTGCCGAGGTGCTCCTGGCCGATCCGCAGGCCCGCGGGATGATGGACGGAGAGGTTCAGTCGCTGTTTCTCTGGCACGCACTCGAGGAGTCCGAGCACAAGACGGTCGCCTTCGACGTCTACGAGCAGGTCTGTGGCAACCACTTCATTCGAGCCACCACGATGCGTCTGGTCACCATCGGCTTTGTGGGAGGTATTGGGCTGGCCGCCCTTTGTTCCATGCTGTTCACCGACCCGGGCGCGAGAAGGCTTGGGGATCTACGCAGAAGCCTTGCTCGACTGAAGACATCGCCATGGCTGACCCGTAAGGTCGCCAAGGATCTTCAGGCCTACAACCGCAAGGGTTTCCACCCCGACGACCATGACAACACCGCCCTCATGGAGGAGTGGCGAGCGAAGCTGTTCGCTGCGAGGGAAGGCACGCTCACGTCCCGCTTGGCCGGCTCTGTGGAATCAGAGGCAACGGCAAGCTGAGGCGGCCGTCAGCGTTCGGAGGCTCCATGCTGAAGTGACGCCCAGGTAGCGCTCGGAGTTCGCCTGCACGCCCCGAGGGGAGGCGGGCATGAAGAGCTCAAGTCGGTGCGTGGGCGAGCCGACGCTTGGGGAGATGGACGCATCCCGAGCCGAGTTGACGCGTTGCGCCCGGACCCATTTCTTCCCGGAGGCCCTGCCGGCGTTTCTCTCGATCTCGCCGGTCTGATGCATCGGATCCCGAACTCGACACCACCCATGGCCGGGCGGTCGGTGTCCAGGCTGAGCCATGGCGCCCGATAAGGTCCACCCATGAGTCTACGTGCCATCCTGCTGGGTCCCCCGGGGTCGGGGAAAGGCACGCAGGCGGCCTACATCGTCGAACGCTTCAAGATCACGCACATCTCGAGCGGTGACCTTTTTCGTCGCCACGTTCGGGAGCGATCGCCCATCGGGCTGCACCTGGAGCCCTTCCTGTCAGCCGGCGATCTCGTGCCGGATGACCTCGTCTTCGAGATGTTGGCCGAGTCGATCGCGCTTGCCTGCGCATCGGGGGGGTATCTGCTCGATGGTTTCCCCCGAACGCTCGCCCAGGCGGAGAAGACCTATGAGCTCGCCGAGTCCGCGGGATTCACGCTCCATGCCGTGGTCGCTCTCCAGGCGCCGACCGAGGTCCTGGTGGCGAGGTTGTTGCGCCGAGGCGAGGATTCGGGACGACCCGACGACACCGAGGCCGTCATTCGACACCGATTGAACGTTCATGAACAGAGCACGGCGCCCCTGCTCGACTACTACGGGAGACGGGGGATTCTGCAGGTGTTCGATGCCTCGCCGCCGATCGCAGAGGTGAGGGAGCGCCTGCTCAAGCGACTTGACGAGATCGTGACGTCGGCCGACGAGCACTAGCACCTGGGCCGTCCGGCGCATGGTGCGGGAAGTCCGGACGACGCGGGTTTGCGATGACCACGACAGGAGGTCCTCAGTTGCGACCCTGTGCCCGACGCCGGAGTTCCTCCTGGAAGATGAATCGGCGAATTCGGTCGGCCTGATGGGGTTCGAGCTGCTCGAACTGAAAGCTTGCGGTCGCGCGGCCGGTTTCGTTGGCGTCGGTGCGGAGGCACATGGCTCGGGTGTAGAACGCCTCGTCATCGAGGTTGACGATGACCTCGGCCATGTCGCCCGGCGTGAGGCTCTGATCGTGTGCGAGGATGCAGGTCATCCCGCCTTCGCCGATGTTGAGTGTCGTGGTCGTCTCGTTCTCGGATCCGCCGACGGCGAGCGCGACCGGAAGGGTGACCGAGATGCGGGCGAAACGTCGACGCTGGTGCAGGGTCGGCTCGGAGGTTGCCGTGACCACCCAGACGGGTACGGGAGCGCGTTTGCAGAGATCGACCCTGGCAGAGAGCTCGCATATTCCCCGGTGGCTGACCCAGTGCACCTTGACCGAGTCGCCGGGGTCGGGCATCAGGAAGGGAATGGTGGGCGTGGTCGGGGCGGCAACGACCATGCGCTTGTTGTCGAGGTCCTCGACACGAGACGGGAGCCAGTCCGGCCAGTGGTGGCTCAGTAGCTCCACAGGGGTTCGGATCCCCGGCCATCTTGTTGTATCGGTGTCGCCCATCGATCAAACCCCGTCGGCTGAAACCCTCGCGCTCGCATCGCTCGATGCCTGATTCCTGTCGGCTCGGACCCTGAGACCTTGAGGAAGCCGCGAAAGTTCCTCGCACGCAGGGTAGGGGCACCTCGAAACTCGCCGCGGAACGTGTCAGGCGAGCTTGGAGGCGATGTCGCCCGCTGCCCGGAGAGCGGCGCCGTCAGCTCCCTGGGTGTTGTAGGTGTTGGTCGGGCATCGGTCGGCCTCGTCCAGCAGGTCGGCGAGCAGAGCCGAAAATGACAACTGGGGTTCAACCCACAGGTACCACCCGAGCGCGCCGGGAATCGTGTTCAGCTCATTGATGTAGATCTTGCCCTCGTGCCAGAGGAAATCGAGTCGGGCAACGCCCCTTACCCCGGCGAGGGCCACCACAGCCCGGGCGGCCTCTCGTATCTCCTCGGCCGTGACCGCCGGAATGTCGGCGGGCAGCTCGCGTGGGGCGCTCGACAACCCCGCACCGCCGAGGTACTTCTCGGCATAACCGTAGATGCGCCCTGCCTCCTTGTTGAGTGGTCGCTCGATAGGTGAGAGCCGTACCTCCGGCCAGGTCCGGATGCCGATGTTCAGATCGATGGCGTCGGCAATGAAGGGCTCGATGACGGCGCCCTGACGAAGGTGGGGGGAGGTGAGCAGGAGGGCTCGTGCGCTGGCCAGGTCATCGGTGACCTGAATGCCGATCGACGAGCCCCCGAAACGGGGCTTGATGATCCACGGCCCATCGAAGGCCGGATCGGGCCCGACACCCTCCGGCGTGAGGAGGGCCTTTGCCAGGCTGGGAAGACCCGCGCTCTGGACAACCGCAGAAAAGGCCAGCTTGTCCATGCCGAGGGCAGCGCCTGGGGCGCTCGGGCCGGTGTAGCGAAGTCCTGCCAGGTCGAAGGCCGCCTGCAGGGTGCCGTCCTCGCCCGGACCCCCGTGACAGCAGTTGACGACGGCGGAGATCTCGATGCCTCGGCGACGACCCATCCGCCCCCCGGCCGAAAATCCGCCGTTCGGCGAGGCGCTGAGCTCGATCTCCAAGGCCTTCGCCGGCACGCCCTGAACGTAGGCCCCGGCCTCGAGGGAGGGATCGACCGCGAAGAACGCCCCTGACTTCGACCAGTAGATGGCCTCGAGGGATCGACCCTGGGCCATGAGAGCGTGGGCTGCCTGGAGTCCGGTCAGGATGCTGATGTCGTGTTCGGGGCTCGGGCCTCCGAACACCACGCCACAAGTGCTCATCGAGGTGGTCTTCCTTTGCGTTTGGACAGGGTTCTCACGCTAGTCGTTCAGGGGAAATGGTCGGGAAGGTCGTTCTCCCACAGAACGGCATCGCCGGCGGTCAGGTTGGCTCGCACCCAGGCGACGGCCTCGTCCCTCGTGGCGACGGTTACCACCGTCGGACCCGATCTTCCCGATTCCCCTGATGCCGTCGATGCTCCGGCCACCAGGGCTCGTCGGTTGGTTTGCCCCACCACGACGAGATGACTGATCCGAGCGGCCGCTGCCCGGGCGAAACGCGTATTCTCCTCGTACGCCAGCTTCCCCAACTCGACCATCCCCGGGGTGACCACCACCTTCGAGCCTTCGACAGCGCCGCAGGTGACGAGGAGGGACAGCGCGGCAGCAGCCCCCGCCGGATTGGCGTTGAACGTGTCGTCGATCACCGTGACGCCCGACTCGGCGACGGTTACGGCCCGGCGGTGTGCCACGACGGGGAGACTGCCGATTCGCTCGACCAGGCTCTGGGGTGACGACCCGAGCGCCTTGGCCACCGCCAGGGCGCACGCGACATTGGCGGGATGGGCATTGCCGAGGTCGCCGGTGCGAATGGACTCGCCGTCGATGACCACCGTCTGGTCGGTCGTGCAGTAGCGGACGACCGTCTTGCCGAGTGACGCACACCGGTCGGCAACGGCTGCGAGTCCGAAGGCATCGACGTTCAGCACGACGATGGGTGCGTGCTCGAGAATCTCGGCCTTGGCCTCGACGATGGCATCGAGCGAGCCCATTCGTTCCAGATGGACCGGGCCGATGGCGCAGATCACCGCGATATCCGGTCTCACCCATGAGCAGAGATCACGAATCTCACCCTTCCCGTACGTGCCCATCTCGGCGACCAACACCTCGGTGCCCGGCGTGAGCTGCTCGTTGACCGTTCGTGACAGGCCTGCGGCATTGTTGAAGCTCGCGGGGCTGGCGACGACACGCCTGGAGGTGGCCAGCAGATGAGCCACGTAGCTCTTGATCGTCGTCTTGCCGTACGACCCGGTGATGGCGACGATGACCGGGTGAACCGCCTCGAGGGTCCTCGACGCCTGATCGATGAAGCGTTGGGCAAGCCGACGCTCGATCGGAGCGTTGAGGGCAAGGGCGGCATCGATCACGACGGGCATGCCGATTGCCGTGAATGCTCCGGCCCACACCAGGGAACCGAGGCCGGCGCCGAGCGCCGTGACCATGAGACAGAGCACGAGGGTTGTGGCGGCGACGGCCTTGAGCCGTCGAGTCCACGTCAGTGGTGAGGAGCGGCCCCGGAGGCCGAGGCCCCGCGGCCCGGCCGCGATGGCCAGGGCGGCGCCCAGCCCGAACAAGGGGTGCGCTGCCATGGCCGACGTTGAGGCGAGGGCGCCGAGCGCCAGGACACCATTGACGGGAAGGCGCCACCAACGGAGGGCAAAGCGACTGACCGAACCTGAGAGGTAGTGCTCCCGCTGGGCGACCCGGAGCCAGCGCAACGCGGCAAGCATCCCTGCAGCCGTCAGGGCGGCAAAGGCCGCTACCGACGTCATGGGCGGTCCAGTTGGGCATCGATCGCCGCACGAACGGCGCCGGGCGCCTCGGCAAGGGTGTCGTGTCCCACGCCCGGCAACACCGAAAGTCGGGCCAGGGGGCCAAGGATGGCCACCGCCTCCTCGGCCATGCTCACGGGAGCGGCCGTGTCGTTCTGGCCCCAGACAAGCTCAACCGGACAGGTGAGCGCACCGAGTTGTTCCCGGTAGTCCTCGGCGATGGTTCGCACGAGCACGTCGCGCATCACGCCGTTCGCGGCGCGATAGTCCGCTGAGCCGCTCCGACGACGCCTGGCCTCCATCTGCTCGTCGCTGAGAAGCCCGAGAGCGTGGAGCCGCTTTGCCAGCCGAAAGCTGCGAGGGGATTTGACGAACGAGCCCTCTGGGCGCAGAAGGGGAACGCCGGTGAGAACGAGTCCACGGACGAGCTCGGGGTGCCTTGCGCCGAGGTGGACGGCGACGCGGCCCCCGAACGAATGGCCGATGACCGTCACCGGCGTGGCGCACGCAGCGAGGGTGGGCAGCATTGCCGTGGCGTAGTCGGCGGCCCCCCATGCCTGGGGCGGGGGGGGCGATGCACCAAAGCCGGGCAGGTCTGCGGCGATGGCATCAAGCCCCTTCAGGACCGTGTGGAAATCGGCGCCTGTCCGGCCCCATCCATGGAGAGCCAGGACGCGAGGCGGGCGGGTTCCGAAGACCTCGCCGAATATCGAACCGTCACCAAAGGCATGGAGCACAACGGGAAACCCTACCGGGACAGGGGCGGTGGCCCGGTCTTCGCCTGCCTGCGCTATCGTGTGTTCCCCGTCCCAACGGGCGATTAGCTCAGCGGTAGAGCGCTGCCTTCACACGGCAGAGGCCACTGGTTCGAGACCAGTATCGCCCACCCAGACACCGCAGGTCAGGCCCTGTTTCTTGCATGCCGGCGACAGCTCGTTGAGCTCGCCGGGTTGCCGGCGCGGTTGGGAACGATACGCAGGCACGCGACTTGGGTGGGTGAGGGTCTCGCCGGTTTGCAGGTGACAATTGTCATAGTCACGAAGTAGTGGGAGTGGCGACATCCGCTGGGGCTGTCACACGACGCTACGGAAGGACATGACGGTGAACACACAATTCAAGAGGTTGGCGCCGATCGTCGCATTGGCGGGTCTGGGTCTGGTCACCACCGGATGCAGTCTCCTGACGCCGACCACGGCTCCGATTGTCGACACCGGCGCCACCACCGGCAGCGACACTGGCTGGTTCGGTAGCGGCACCACCACCAGCACCGGCACCGACAGTGGCTGGTTCGGTAGCGGCACCAGCGGCGGACTTTTCAGTGGCGGCGGCTTCGGCAGCGGGCTCTTCGGAGGGTTCTTCGGCTGAACCGCCGTTGGGGCGCTCGGAGGCGTGGCGCTCCCGGAACTGGCGTAGGGTGACCGGGTCATGCCGGCTGATGCGGACTACATCGAGCGTTTCATTCGACCCATTCCCGACTGGCCCGTCGAGGGCGTCGTGTTTCGCGACATCACCCCGCTGCTCAACGATCCGAAGGCGTTCGGCATGACGATCGACGGCATCGTGGCCGAGGTCGGCGACGCATCGATCAGTCGCGTTCTCGGCGTCGAGGCCCGGGGGTTCATCTTTGCAGCCCCCGTCGCGCATGCACTCGGCGCAGGCTTCGTTCCGGTGCGCAAGCCTGGCAAGCTCCCCTGGGAGATGGAGCAGGAGGCCTACACCCTGGAGTACGGCACCAACAGTCTCGAGATCCATGCCGATGCCATTCGGCAGGGCGAGACGGTTTTGATCGTCGATGACGTGCTTGCCACCGGGGGCACGGCGGGCGCCACGATTCGTCTCGTCGAGCGACTCGGCGGTCGGGTGCACGCGCTCGCCTTCGTGCTCGAGCTCGAGGCGCTGGGGGGCCGGCGACGACTCGACGGCTACGACGTTTCCTCCCTGGTCACCTACGCCTGAGGGGCCCAGCCGTTGCGATGGATGGCGAGGTCGAGCGGGCGGCGCGTACGCCAACGGTGACGCTCGAGGTCAGGCGTGGTCTCCAGATGCGTGACCGGGCCGACGCAGAGCCACGCAACGGGGCGAATGCCGGCGGGAATGCCGAGGATCGAGCGCAGAACGGGTTCCCGGTAGAAGGACACCCAGCCAACACCCAGGTCCTCGGCCGTTGCAGCCAGCCACAGATTCTGAATGGCGAGACACGTCGAGTAGAGCCCCGCATCGGTGATGGTGTTGCGTCCGAGCACGGCGGGAGCGCCGCGTGCGGGGTCGTAGGTGACCACAATCGAGAGGCTTGACTCGAGCACGCCGTCGATCTTGATGGAGGCAAACCTGGCAGCCTGATCAGCGTCGAGGGTTGCCGTAAACGCAGCACGTTCCTCCTCGACGTGATCGTGGAACCGAGCCCGTAGGCCGTGGTCGTCGATCAGGACGAAATCCCACGGCTGGGTGAGGCCCACGCTGGGTGCGGCATGGGCTGCCTCGAGAACACGGCGCAGCGCGTCGGGGTCGATCGGTGCGCCGGTGAACTGCCCGCGCACGTCACGCCGGCGATGAATGACCTCGTAGACCGAATCCAGTTGCACGCTCATGGCACCTCTCCGGTCGACGTCGATGTCCGAAAGATGACCATTTCGGTTGTGATCCACAGATTTCCCGAGGAAACGGTCAAGTGGCAGCGTCGCCTGCCGATGACAGGCCATGAGGAGGCTTCGGCGATCGTTGACGGTTGTCCCGGAATCCGAGGATCTCGATCGAAGTCCCGGCCCTTGCGTCTTCGTCCTCTCCGGTGGGGGAAACCTGGGGGCCGCACAGGTGGGAATGCTCCGGGCGTTCCTGGCCGCCGGCGTCGTTCCCGAGGCGTTCGCGGCCTGCTCGGTCGGGGCGCTCAACGCCGCCTACCTGGCGGCCGGCCCGACCGAGGCGCGATTGAACGCTCTGGCCGACATCTGGACGAACGTCAGGCGAGAGGACATCTTCCCCGGCGGTCACTTGAAGCAGATCGCGAACCTCCTGCGTCATCACGATCATCTGCACAGCCCGGGCGCCCTTCGGGATCTCATCCAACGCTTCGCTCCGGCCGGCGACCTGGGTGACCTGGCGATTCCGACTCATGTGGTGACGACCAACCTCGGCACCGGTGAGGCATCGTGGTGGTCGAACGGCCCCATCGTGGACGTTCTGACGGCCTCCACGGCAATTCCCGGGCTGTTTCCCCCCGTGGTCCTGAACGGTGAGCTCCATGTCGACGGGGGCGTGCTGCACACCGTGCCGGTCGTTGGCGCCGGCAACCTGGTTCCCTCCCGTGTGGTGGTGCTGGATGTCTCGTGTCACGGTCTCGATCAACCCGTACCTCGCTCATCCCTCGGTGTGCTGTTGCGCACCTTCACCCTCGCCCGGCGCTCACGGTTCGACCTTGACATCGCCGATCTCGGCGTTGCCTGTGAGGTCACCGTCGTGCGCCTGCCGACCATTGGGCGACTCGGACTCGACGACTTCTCCCGCTCGGAGGAGCTCATGGCCGTGGGCGAGCAGGCGGCCCTCGATGCGATGTCCCAGACCGCCGTCGAGTTGGAGGTCTCCACGGCAAGACTCGGTGTGGGTGCCGCTTCGATCGGCCCGCCGGCCGAGCCCAGGACGGGTACTTGGGTCATGGGCAACCGGTAAGCGCTAACCCACCTTGATGAGGTGCTCGATGCGCTCCTTGAGCTCGGTCGTGGTCTTCGAGGCCATCATGGCCGGCATGCGTGAGGCGATCATCGCCGGTATTTGCGGCGGAAGGGACATGCGAAGCTCGAACTCCATGACCGTCTCCGCTCCATTGGGCTCGAACCGATAGGTCGTCGCCATGCTCCCCATCATCTGGTTCAGCATCTCCATGCGTTCGGGATCCTCGGTCTCGGCGCTCAGCATGGTCAATCGGACACCGTGGGGCTCGCTGTAGGCGAAGCTCATCGTGTAGCTGAAGGTGCCTCCACCCATCGGGGCGTCGCGCACGAACGCCGCCTCCGTGGGGCGTCCGTCCCGGTCTCGGGCCAGCACGGTGGCTTCGGTGATGCCCGGCGACCATTGGATGTAGCTCTCGATGTCGGTGATCACCGCCACGCACTGCTCGGGGGTTGCCTGGATGAAGACGGTTTCGCACGCGACGGCCTCGAGTGGCTCACCGTCGGTCTTGGCCCGGACGACCATCATGACGTACCAGATCACCACGGCGTTGCCCACGCCCAGCCACCCGGTGGCCAACCCGAGAAGAAGGCGACGGCGCCACTTTGCCTTGCCGGCGGCTCCTCCGAGGAACGCCTCGGGGGAGCGTCGGCTCCAGTCGACGAGTGCAATCGCGACGGGAATCTCCAAAACCAGCAGAACAAAGATCCAGGGCATGGTGCTCAAGGATGCGAAGGATCGCTGTCCACGTCAAGCGGAGAGCCAACTTGACTGCCGTCTTCATGTCGTGGATACCGGGACGAAACCCGGGCCCAGGCGTCCACCATGGCCTGCAGTGAAGCGGTGGTCAGGGCCACGAACTCGTCATCGCGCTCGGGTTTGCCGTCGTCGAGCCAATTGAGCACGCCCTCGACCAGAAAGGCAATGAGCGTCTCGGCTCCCCAGACGTGCAGTGAGGCGTCGGGAAGGCGGGGTGCAAGCAGGCTCTTGGCTGCCTCGGTCGCAAGTCGTCGAAATCGCTCAACCGAAGCGGAGAACTGGGGTTCCCGAGCGGAATGACGCCACAAGAGGCGGAATCCGTCGGGGTTCTCACGGGCAACATTCAGAAAGGCGCGAGCAGTCATGCCCTCCCGCTCGCCCCTGGCCAGGGATCCGGCGAACTCCTCGGCCAGGAGGGTCTCGACATCCTCGATGACCGAGCGGTAGAGCTCTTCCTTGGAGTCGAAGTGACGGTACAGGATGAGCTTGGTGATGCCGGCTGCCCCCGCGATGGCATCCATCGAGGTTGCGGCGAATCCGCCATCCGAAAACGCCCTGGCGGCGCCCTGAAGGATGGTCTGGCGTCGTTCCTCTCGGGGGAGTTGGCGTGTCGTGATTCCCATGGGTACCGCCATCGTAGGGCTTCGTTCGATGGGACCCTTGAAAAGCTATACCCCAAAGTATACACTCGGGCTTGATTTGTATCTTGGCGTACAAGGTACGAGCCGGGCTGCATGGAGCAACCCGGCCATGACGGAGGGGGAAAATCACATGGGAACTGCCCAGCTCGAGTACACGACCGACGAAATCTTGGCGGACCACAGGTTTGCGGAACCGCTGGTGGTCGGGGGGGTGGTGTGTCATGGAGGTTTTGCCGACGACGGCACGTATGTTTCGCCGCGCACCGCAGGACGAGCCCCGGCGCTGTTGGCATGGCAGGCGAACCATCGGGAGGTCTTCGGCAAGGACATCCTGCACGCTCCGATCGAAACATGGCCCGGCAACTACCCCAATCTCGAGCAGGCGCGCCTGTTGTTGCGCAACGGCGTGCGCGATCCCATCATCAGCGCACTGACCCGCATCGGCACCGTCGAGGGCTTCGGTGCCATGATTCGCTACCTGGCTCCCGCCGACATGCAACCCTTCTTCGAGGAGGACCTCAGGGGAACGGCAACTCAACACCTCGGCCTCGGGCTTGTCGAGGCACACGCCCGTGACGAGGCCGGCTTCGAGGACGTCGCCGGGCACATGCAGATGTGGTACGCCGTGCGGGACATCGCCTTCGAGAATCCGGTCACGCAGGACGAGACGGTCAACATGTTGGAGCGCATGGGCATCGGTGGCGTGAACATGGCCGATCCCGCGTCTGCCCGTGAGCGCTTCCTTGCGAGACGGGCACAGCCCGACCTCGACATGGGCCTCGAGATGTTGATCTCGACCATGTTGCGTGTGCTCTTCGTCGAGATCAAGGCCCACCACGTCTTTGCGTGGTCGGAGGACCTGTTGGCGGACAGTGAGCTTGCCGCCGGCGAGGGTGAGGCCGCTCGGCTGGTTTCGTTCATCCGCCAGGACGAGGCGCCTCACGTCGAGTACCTGCGCACAAGCCTGACCGAGATGCGCGACCGCACCTTCATCGGCACGTCGGGCAAGAAGTACCCAGGCAGCGAGATCATCGGCACGATGTGGGATCAGTCGATGAAGGAGTCGCTCAGCACGATGGAGGATCTCAACCGCGCCGCAATCCTGAGCGAGGTCGAGCTGGCCCTGTCGAAGCACCCGAAGGGCAAGGACCTGCTCGCCGAGTTCCACGCACTCGGTGATGCTCCCGTCGGGGTCCCCGGTGATGTCGACCTTGACGTTCGTCCGGAGCTTGTCACGGGATACTGAGAAATCGGGACGGAACAACGTGCGTGTACCGCATGACGTGCGGTCCGCACGTTGTCCCCGTCCTGCGTTGCTCCGTCTTCTGTGGGTAGAGTGAGTCGTGGACGTCACCTCGTCGCTTGACGCTCCCTGTACCCCGGAGCAGTTGTTCCGCTGGATCGACAACCTGGCGCTCTACCCGTCATGGTTGGAGATTGTCAAGCGGGCGGTCGCCATGCAGGGGGCCGATGGCGATGCCGGTCCGGCCTGGGCCGTGGATCTTCGGGCGCGCCTGGGTCCTCTCGCGCGTTCGAAACGCCTCCGGATGGTGCGCACCAAGTGCGACGCTCCGTCGGTCGTCCGCTTTGAGCGC
>JACOTK010000083.1 GCA_016178435.1 Actinomycetota bacterium | reverse complement strand
GCGGATCGCTCGGGTCGTGATCGCGGTCGTGTCGGTTCCAGCGTCGGGCTCGGTCACCCCGAATGCGACGTGCAGCTCACCGCGGGCAACCCTGGGCAGATAGCGCTCGCACAGTTCGCTCGAACCGTGCCTGACCACCGGGTTCATGCCGAACACCGAGAGGTGCAAGGCGGTGCAGCCGTTCATGCCGGCGCCCGAGGCGGCCACCTCCTCCAGGAGGATCGACGCCTCGGTGATGCCTCGTCCACCTCCGCCGTAGCGTTCCGGTATGGCCACGCCGACCCAGCCGCCATCGGCCATCGCGGTGTAGAAGTCCCACGGGAACTCGTGCTCCTCGTCGCAATGCCGCCAGTAGGCGTCGTCGAAGTCGGCACAGACGCGGCGCACCGCGTCACGAATGAGCTCATGATCGAGGTCGGGAGTGAAATCCATGGAGAACTCCCGTCACGCCATGGTCAGGCCGCCGCTGACCGACAAGGTCTGTCCGGTCGTGAAGGCTGCCCCGTCGGAGGCGAAGTAGACCACGGCTGCGGCAATGTCGTCGGGTTGGCCCAATCGACGCATCGGCACCGCGCCGGTCATCGAGGCGATCACCTTGCCGCCATCGGCGCTCGCGTCGACGATGGCGCTGAGCAACGGGGTGTCGGTGGGGCCGGGACAAACCGTGTTCGCCGTGACGGCGTAGCGGGCAACCTCACGGGCGACGGTCTTGGTGAAGGCGATGAGCCCGCCCTTGCAGCCCGCGTAGATGGCCTCCATCGACGACCCGACCCGACCCGCATCGGAACCGATCGTGATGACACGCCCCCAACGTCGTTCGATCATGCCGGGCAACACGGCGCGGGTCACGCGCACCGGCCCTGCATAGTTGATCTCGATCACCTTGCGCTGAAAGGCCTCGTCTGTGTCGACAAAGGGCATCAGCTCGTCCCAGCCGGCACAGTTCACGAGGACGTCGATGGGACCGAGCGCCTCGGTCGTCTCCTCCACCGCAGCCGCCACCGACGAGGGCTCGCACACATCGAGCTCGACACCCAGGCCTCCCAGCTCGTCCGCCAGGGCTCCCTGCGCGCCACTCCCCAGATCGGCGACCGCCACCGCATGGCCGGTCGCCGCGAGACCACGACAGATTGCCGAGCCGATACCACCCGCACCACCGGTTACAAACGCGACTCGAGACACGGGACCTCCTGCAGGCAACCCATGACGACCCGAGCGGTCGTCACCGGCAGGTTAGCCTTCGCCGGAGCCCCGATGAGGGGCCGGACAAGGACGGAGATCCGGGCGCATGGACTTCAACGAGACTCCCGAGCAGACGATGATCCGTGAGGCGGTCGCCCGGATCGCCGGCGACTTCGGCCACGACTACTTCGTCACGAAGGCCCGGTCAGGTGAAAAGACCACCGAGCTGTGGGACGCCCTGGCAGGGGCGGGATTCGCCGGCGTCGGCGTGCCGAGCGAGTACGGCGGCGGAGGGATGGGGGTCACCGAGCTGGCCATCGTGTGCGAGGAGCTTGCCGCCCAGGGTTGTCCACTGCTGTTGCTGATCGTCTCGCCGGCGATCTGCGCAACCATCATCGCCCGCTTCGGCGACGACGCCCAACGCTCCCGGTGGCTCCCGGGCTTCGCCACGGGCGAGCTCAAGATGGCCTTCGCGATCACCGAGCCCGACGCCGGCTCCAACTCCCATCGCCTCTCGACGACCGCCCGTCGCGACGGTGAGGTCTACAGGCTCCGGGGCACCAAGTACTACATCTCGGGCGTCGACGAGTCCGACGCCATCCTGGTGGTCACCCGAACGTCGGTCGACGAGGAGACGGGCAAGGGCCGGCTCTCCCTGTTCGTGGTGCCCACGGACGCTGCGGGTCTCGAGCGAACCGTCATCCCAGTGGAGATCACCGCTCCGGAGAAGCAGTTCACCCTCTTCTTCGACGACGTCGAGGTGCCGGCGGAGAATCTCATCGGCACCCCGGACGACGGCCTGCGTCAGGTCTTCCACGGACTCAACCCCGAGCGCATCACCGGCGCGGCGATGGCGTGCGGCATCGGGCGTTACGCCTTGGACAAGGCAAGTGCCTATGCCAGGGAGCGTCGCGTCTGGGATGTGCCGATCGGCGCACACCAGGGACTTGCACACCCCCTGGCCAAGGCCAAGATCGACCTCGAGCTTGCCCGTCTCATGACCCAGCGCGGCGCGTGGGCCCACGATTGCGGCGATGCGATGGCTGCCGAGAGCGCCAACATGGCCAAGTACGCTGCCGCCGAAGCTGCCCTCGCCTGTCTCGACCAGGCGATCCAGACCCATGGCGGCAACGGGCTCGCCACCGAGTAC
Source organism: Actinomycetota bacterium (assembly GCA_016178435.1). GTDB lineage: Bacteria > Actinomycetota > Acidimicrobiia > Acidimicrobiales > CADCSY01 > JACOTK01. The sequence goes on along the minus strand of JACOTK010000083.1, from coordinate 859 downwards.
GGCCTCGCCGACATGTGGGGGATCGCGAGGCTGCTGCGAACCGCGCCGGTCAGCCGGGAGATGATCCTGAACTTCGTGGGCCAACACTCACTGGGTCTCCCCCGCTCGTACTGACCCGCCTCGCACCGGTACTCCCGCTCCCGTGGCCCAAGACCCGGACACCAGCTCCGGGGTCGGAATCATCCAACAACGACGGCATCGACGAGCAGCGCCTCGGGGAGGTCGACCACACGCGACCGAATGAACTCGCCGAGGCTCTTCGCCTGCGCATCGGGGCGCACGGAGGAGGCAACCCCTTCACCCAGCAGGCCCACCACCACGAAGTTGAGCGACCGCAGCAGCGGAAAGTCGTAACGACGCACTTCGAGGCCCTCGACCTCGGGCACCAGATCCCTGAAGCGCGCGACGGTCATGTAGGCCCGCAACCACTGATGGCCGGCCTCGCTGCGGGCCCACAGACCGACATTCGCGTTGCCGCCCTTGTCCCCCGACCGGGCGCCGATGACGGTGCCGAGTGGCACGCGCCGCGTCGGACCCTCGGGTGAGTCCCCCGCGGGTGAGTCCCCATCGAGCGCGCCGCCCGCGGGTGAGTCTCCAGCGGGATGAGCGATCACCGCCGCGGTCGGCCGGCCCTCGGCCTTTGCAGGCGGGATGTCGACGACTCGGCCGTCATGGTGCACGACCACCTGGTGGACCGCCTCGGCGGGGACCAGTGCCGGCCAGAAGACCCCGTAGCTCGAGGCACCCGTCGGAGGAGAGGTGAGATGACAGCCCGGATAGCCGGCCAACAGTTGCTCGACCACGGCGTTGGAGAATGCCCGGCCAACCTTGGTGGGGTCGGGATCCTTCACGGTGATCT
>JACOTK010000082.1 GCA_016178435.1 Actinomycetota bacterium | reverse complement strand
CGGTCGATCGGGCCTGCTGGGCCTCGAGGAGATCCTGGGCGACGTCGAGGGCCTCGGGTTCGTGCACCTGACGAACCGGGATGTGGTGCGCCATCGGATCGTCCAGGACATCGTACGTGCCTACGAGTCGGCCGATGCCGAGCATGCCCGATCCCGGGACGGCAACCGAAGGCCGAGCGGACGACGAAAAGCCCAATGAGCTTTCCCGGCCCACCGATGCGTGCCCGTCGCAGCGGCCCTCCCGAGGGCGATCCCGTTGTCTTCGCCGCCGACGAGCAGTCCGATCACGTTGTCGATGTCGCCACGCTCACGCGTCTGGCCGAGTCGGTCCTCGCCGCCGAGGGCGTACGGGGCGATTGTGAGCTTTCGCTCTACTTCGTGGATGAACCGACGATGGCCGACCTCAATGCCCGCTTCATGGACGGTGAGGGTCCAACCGACGTGTTGGCCTTCCCCCTCGACGACGAGGTGATCGAAGGAGGTCGCCTGCCCGATACGGGCTCCTCCGGCCCCGATCGCCCGCCGACCGAGCCGTCCATGCTCCCATTGCTGCTCGGTGACGTCGTGGTGTGTCCGGCGGTGGCCACGAGGAATGCACCCGACCATACCGGCGCCTACGAGGACGAGATGGCGCTCCTCGTGGTCCACGGCGTGTTGCACGTCCTGGGCATGGATCACGCCGAGCCCGAGGAGACGGCGCTCATGCAGGCGCGCGAGCGTGCGCTGCTCGATGCGTTCGGGGAGCGCCCGATGTCGGGCGATGGCGGCGCCTAATGGCGCTCGGGCATGTCCTCGCGTTGCTGGCGTCCCTGTTCCTGTTGGTGACAGCGGCTTTCCTGGCGATGGCCGAAACCAGTCTCACCCGCCTGCCCCACGCTCGTGCGAAGGCGCTCCTGGAGGAGGGACGCAGGGGCGCCGCAAGCCTGGAGCACCTCTTGGCGAATCGTCAGCGCGCGCTGAATCCCGTGCTCCTCGCTGTCCTGACGTGCCATCTGAGCGCAGCGGTGATGCTCGGTCTCGTTGCCCATTCCTATTTCGGCGCACCCGGCCTGGTTCTCGTCACCGTGTTCGAGATCGTCGTCATCTTCGTGCTGGCCGAGGCTGCGCCGAAGACCTACGCACTGGAACATCCCGAGCAGTCCGCCCTGATGGTGGCCCCGGTCGTCAACGTCCTGGTCGACTTCGCCCCTTACCGCCTCGTCACCCGTCTGCTGATTGGTGCTGCCAATGTGGTCCTGCCGGGCAAGGGCCGCAAGGAAGGCCCCGGTGTCTCCGAGGAGGAACTGCTGGCCATGGCCGACGTTGCCGTGGAGGCCGACGTGCTCGAGGTGGAGGAGCGGGCATTGATCCGCTCGATCATCGACTTCGGCGACACCGTGGTGCGCGAGGTGATGGTGCCGCGGCCCGACATGGTGACCATCCCGGTCGACGCGACCGTCGGTGAGGCCATGGAGACCGTGGTCAACAACGGCTACAGCCGGGTGCCGGTTTGCGGTGACGGCATCGACGACGTGGTCGGCATGGTGTACGCCAAGGACCTCCTTCGGGCCACACGTGACGGACGACGCGACGACCCGGCGGTCGATCCGGCAGCGGGGCCCGCCTCGGTGGATGGCCTGATGCGCGAGGCGCAGTTCGTGCCCGAGACCAAGCGGGTGGCCGAGTTGCTGCGTGAGATGCAGTCCCGGATGTATCACATGGCAATCGTCGTCGATGAGTACGGCAGCACGGCCGGGTTGGTCACGCTCGAGGACCTGATCGAGGAGTTGGTCGGTGAGATCGTCGACGAGTTCGACGTCGAGGATCCCATGATGGAGCCGTTGCCCGGAGGTGGCGTCCGAGTGAACGCCCGCCTCTCGGTCGACGAGCTGGACGAGTTTCTCCAGCTCGATCTCCCAAAGGGCGACTGGGACACCGTGGGTGGCCTGATGCTCAACCTGCTGGGTCATCCGGCCGTCGAGGGTGAGACCGTCGAGCTCGACGATCATCGCCTCCGAGCCGAGCGCGTGCAGGGAAGGCGGATCGGTCGAGTGCGCATCACTCCACTCCCTCGACCCAGGACGATGGAAGCGGAGTCCTCATGACGGCTCGATCGGGTTTCGTGGCGCTGGTGGGTCGGCCCAACGGCGGCAAGTCCACGCTGCTGAACGCCATCCTGGGCGCCAAGGTGAGCATCGTCTCGAACAAGCCCCAGACAACGCGCACGCAGGTGCGTGGCGTGCTCAACCGGGGTGATGCGCAGATCGTCTTTGTCGACACCCCCGGGATCCACAAGCCCCGCACCGCGCTCGGGACTCGGCTCAATGACACGGCGACCGATTCGCTCGGCGGTGTCGACAGGGTTCTGTTCGTCCTCGACGCAACGGCGCCCTTCGGCAAGGGCGACCAGTTCGTCGCCGACCGGGTGCCACGAGACGCGATCGTGGTGGTCAACAAGATCGACATCGCCACCTCTGATCAGGTGATCACGCAGCTGCAACGGGTGAGCGAGCTCGAGCTGGCGGACTACTTCCCGGTGTCGGCCAGGACCGGCAAGGGG
>JACOTK010000081.1 GCA_016178435.1 Actinomycetota bacterium | reverse complement strand
CTGGGTTACACGACCAACCTGCAGAGCTCGGCCTTTTATACCCTGACCGGTTTCCACGGCGTGCACGTCACCATCGGTGTGCTGATGCTGATCAGTCTCTATGTGATGTCCCTGCGTGGCAAGCTTCCTACCGAGCGGGCGGAGACGGTCGAGATTGTCGGTTTGTACTGGCACTTCGTGGACGTCGTGTGGATCCTCATCTTCACCATCGTCTACCTCATCAACTAGGGGAACCATGAGCACAACGCTTGAACAGCAACACGGCCATGACATCCACGAGGCCGGCCATGAGCACCCCAGCGATGCGAAGTACATCCAGATCGCCCTCATCCTGGGTGTCATCACCGCGCTGGAAGTCGCGGCCTTCTACGTGGAGGACACGCTCGGAAGCCTGCTGATCCCGTCGCTCCTGGTCATGATGGCGCTGAAGTTCTTCATCGTCGTCTCGTGGTTCATGCACCTGCGTTTCGACGTCAAGCTCTTCAGTCTCGTCCTGCTGGCAGGGCTGGTGCTTGCCGCTACATCTATGCCATGCGTGTCATCGGGCCAACGGCGACGCGGCCGGGTGAATCGGTTGTTCACCGCTCACAGATCGCCTGGTTCTCCGGCGGCATGTTCCTTCTGTGGATCGCCACCGACTGGCCGGTGCACGACCTCGCGGAGGAGTACCTCTACAGCGTGCACATGAGCCAACATCTGCTGTTGTCCCTGGTGATTCCACCCATGATGCTTCTGGCAACGCCAACCTGGTTGGCCCGCATGGTGGTCGGCTCGGGCAGGTTCTATCGCATGCTGAGGGTACTTGCTCGGCCCGTTCCCGCGACGGTGTTGTTCAATGCGGTCGTGGTTCTGAGCCACTGGCCGGCGATCGTCAACAGCGCTGCGGGCAACGGTCTTCTCCACTATGGCATCCACGTCCTGGTGGTTGCATCGGCACTGCTGATGTGGCTTCCTGTTGCCGGCCCACTTCCCGAGCTTCGTTTCTCCCTGCCCGTGCAGATGATCTATCTCTTCATCCAGTCGATCGTGCCAACCGTGCCGGCAGGTTGGCTCACCTTCGCCGAGGGTGTCGTGTACCGCTCCTACGACGTCCCTGTGCGAGTGTGGGGGATATCGGTGACCTATGACCAGCAGTTTGCCGGGATGATCATGAAACTCGTAGGCGGGACCTATTTGTGGATCGTCATCTTTACGCTGTTCGCCAAGTTTGCGGCTCAATCTGGTGAGGATGATCGAGCCTCGGGGATGGCGCTGGACCGTCGTGCCCCGGTTCGCACCGACCCCGATGGCAGTGTCCTGACCTGGGAGCAGGTTGAGCGAGAGCTGGCCCGAATCGAGTCGGTCAATCCCAGCGAAAGAACCGAGTAGCAAGAGCCGGAGCGGCCGTCGCCCACACGGCGAGCACGATCCATGGTTGTGCCGGTGCAGTCCCGCTCCCATCGAGGGCTCGGGTGACAGCCTCGGCGAGGGCGGCTGCCGGCAACAACTTCGCCAGGGACTCCAGCGTCGCCGGAAGCCGGTCGATGGGGAAGACCATGCCTCCGATGAGCAGCAGGATGAGGTAGAGCCCATTGGCCGCCGCCAGGGTCATGAGGCCACTGAGGGTTCCGGCGAGGAAGAGGCCGACACCGGCGAAGGCAACCGACGCCAACAACATGGCGCCAAGGGCGAGTAGTGGGTTGCCACCCGGGCGCCACCCCAACGCAAATGCCACAAGGCTCAGGACGATGATCTGGACAACCTCCACGGTCACGATCACCGCGGTCTTGGCCAGTAGCAGCGCCGGGCGTCCGAGCGGGGAGGCGCCGAGACGCTTGAGGACCCCGTATTGACGTTCGAAGCCGGTTCCTATGGCCAGACTCACCATCGAGGAGGACATGATGGCCAGGGCCAGGATGCCGGGCGCAAGGGCGTCCACAGGTTCACGAGCTGTCGCTGCTCTCGGCAGGAGGTCCACTTGGGAGAAGAAGACAAGAAGGATCACGGGGATCGCCATCGTGAGCAGCAGCACTTCGCCCTGGCGCGACATCAGGACGAGCTCGGCTCGGGTCTGGGCGAACACGGCTCGGCGGTTCATGAGTGGGACTCCCCTTGCTCCTGGCGACCGGTCAGGCGGAGGAAGACGTCCTCCAGCGAGTGTCGACCGGCCCGGAGGTCGGCGAGAGGGAGGTTCTGCTCCGACAGCCACGCTGTGAGATCGGCGATGACAATCGGGGTTGGGGGGCTGTCGAGTCGGTATTCACCGGGGCTGACCTCGATGACGGGCGCACCTATCCGGGCGCTGAGCGCACTGACGTCGAGCTTGGCCGGTGCGCCGAAATGAATCCCATGGTCCTCGCCGGCATTCATCAACTCCGCGAGGGTTCCCGCCGCGACCATCCGTCCGTGATCGATGATGACGACTCGGTCGGCGAGGCGCTGGGCTTCGCCGAGCTCGTGGGTGGTCAGGAGCACGGCGACGCCATCGTCACGGAGCGTCCGAATCACGTCCCGTACGATCTGACGTCCCGAGACGTCCAGGCCCGACGTGGGCTCGTCGAGAAACACGACCTTGGGTTTGCCGATCAGCGCCAACGCCAGGGAGAGCCGCTGTTGCTCACCGCCGGACAGTTGTCGCCAGGTGGAGCGGGCACGGTCCCGCAGGCCCATGCGTTGGAGGAGAACCCCGGGCTCGCTCGGGTCGGGATAGAAGGCGGCATACAGACGCAAGGCCTCGATGACCCGCATACCCGGGTGAATGCCTCCCTGTTGCAACATGATGCCAACGTGCATCATCAGTGGCTGATGGTCCGCGATCGGGTCGAGACCGAGTACCCGAACACGACCCGATGTCGCGTTGCGATAGCCCTCGAGCGTCTCGACGGTTGAGGTCTTGCCTGCACCGTTCGGGCCGAGAAGCACGAGCACCTCACCGGGCTCGACGCCAAAGGTCACGCCGTCGACCGCCTTGACCGTGTCGCGGTCACGACGGTAGTGGACCGAGAGGTCCTCGACGGAGATGGCCGGCATGCAAGCACCATACAGGGGTCGAACCGAACGGCTGCAGGTGGTCGAGGTGGAGAGCCCTGCAGCGTTGAAGCACGATCGGGGGCCACTCGGCGGCTACCGTCACGACATGCTCGATGTGAAACGACTGCGTACCGATCTTGCCGCAGTGCAAGCCGGCCTGCTCCGCAAGGGGGTTGACATCGACGACCTCACTCGCGTGGTCGCGCTCGACGAGCAGCGACGCGAGTTGGGTGAGCGTCTCGATGAGATGCGCGCCCGGATCAAGGACCTCTCACGTCAGGTCGGCGATCTCCGGCGACGAGGGGAGCCCGATGAGGCCGAGGCGCTGATGGCGGAGAGTCGCCGCCTCGGTGAAGCCGAGCGCGATCTCTCGGCACGGGCCGACGAGGTGGCCGGCGACCTGCGAGATCTGCTCCTGGGCGTGCCGAACGAGCCGGCAGACGAGGCGCCGGAGGGCGCCGGGGAGAGCGACAACGTGATCACGAGGGTGGAAGGCGCCGATCGACGCTGGGAGGAGTATCAACGCGTCCCCCACTGGGAGATCGGGGAGTCCCTCGGTCTGTTGGATCTCGAACGGGGAGCGAAGCTCTCGGGCTCGATGTTCGTGGTCTACCGAGGAGCCGGCGCCCGCCTCGTTCGAGCCCTTTGTCAGTTGGCCCTGGATCGGAATCTCGATGCATTCGAGGAGATCCGCCCTCCTACCCTGGTCAGGACCGAGACCATGATCTCGACGGGACACCTCCCCAAGTTTGCCGATGACGCCTATCATCTGGAGCGAGACGACCTCTGGGCGGTTCCCACCGCCGAGGTGCCCTTGACCTCGATGGCGCGTGACGAGATTCTCGACGAGGCCGACCTACCGGTGCGCCTGATGGCCCACACGTCGTGTTTCCGTCGTGAGGCGGGCTCGGCCGGCCGGGACACCCGAGGCTTGTTGCGGGTGCACGAGTTCGACAAGGTGGAGATTCTTGCCTACACGACGCCGGAGCAGGCGGCTGCGACCCACCTCGACCTGGTGGCGCGGGCCGAGGCATGTCTCGTCGCCCTGGGCCTGACCTACCGGGTGGTCGACATCTGCACGGGCGATCTCAGTTTCTCGGCGAGACGTTGCTTTGACCTCGAGGTCTACGCTCTCCTGGTTCGGCGACTTCCAGGCCCGTCGCGCCAACATTCGCTATCGACGAGGTGACGATCGCAAGGTGCAGCCGGTGCACACGTTGAACGGCTCGGCACTGGCGGTCCCGAGGGTGTGGGCGGCGCTGGTGGAGGTCTATCGGCAGCCCGATGGGAGCATCGCGTTGCCCGATGTGCTCCGGCCCTACTTCGGGGGTGCCTCCGTTCTGGCGGGACATCCGTGACGACTGCACAGACGCTCTTCAGCATTGCTCTTGGGTCGGTCGCTCTTCTCATCACGGGTTTTGCACTTCATGTGGCCTCTTCGACCATGTGGGGCAATCGCTGGTACAGGAGGCGCTAGATGGTCGAGGTCAGCCAAAGGCCGGTGGAATCCTCCATTCGTGCTGATCAGGTGGTCTACAAGGGCAAGACCGGACAATGGGCCTTTGTGACCCATCGGGTCACCGGCTTTCTTGTCTTCATGTTCCTGTTGTTGCACATCGTCGACGTTTCGCTCGTCAACATCGATGCGGACCTCTATAACGAGGTCCATGAGCTGTACGGCCACATCGTGCTGCGCCTCTTCGAGGTGGGTCTGTTGTTCGCACTCGTGTTTCATGCGCTGAACGGCCTGCGCATCGTGGTGCTCGACTTCTTTCCCGGTGCGATCGCCAAGGAGCGCACCATGACGGTCATCGTCGTTGTCGTCACCATCCTGGCGGTCGTGCCCGGTGGCTACATCATCATCAGGCCCTGGCTGGAAGGAACATTCTGATGGCCGTCACCGCCGATCCGCCGACCGCAGAACGTTCCACCCCGGTGCGTCCCGGTCGGGGAAGGCGCCCGAAGCAGAACGTCGAGACCTGGACCTGGTTCTTCATGCGAGTGTCGGGTCTGATCCTGATCTTTCTGTCGCTGGCGCATTTCGCCATCACCCACATCGTCAATGACGTGGTCGATACGAACGCCTCGTTCGTGGCCGAACGCTGGGACAACCCATTGTGGCGCTTGTTCGACTGGACGTTGCTCGCCCTGGCTCTCGGCCACGGGCTCAATGGTGTGCGTTGGAGCATCGACGACTACATCACCTCGAAGGCCAGGCGGGCTGCAGTCAAGGCGCTGGTCTACGGCACCAGCGGGGTGTTGTTCGCCTACGGCACGATCACGATTCTGACCTACGGCTGATCACGACCCCCGGCGTTACGGCTGATCCCCTCCCGCCTGCACCTCGCGGCGGTGTCGGAGCGCCGCCGTGACGACGGCAACCAGGACGACCGGGATGGCCAGCAGGAATCCCAGTGAAACCCCGCCGTCGTGCAGCCACAGCTGGGTCGAGGTCGCCAGATTCTCGATCATCGAGATCGGGCTGGTGCCGACGATGGCGGAGGGGTCCCGTCGAAGATTGTCCGCCCAGTAGTAGACGAGATAGGCCCCAACGGCGACCAGAAGCCCGCCGGCGACCCGATCGGTGTACTGCAACATGCGGCGCATCCGACGAACCATCGACTCGCGGGCGAGTGCGAGGGCGAGCGACAGCGCCATCAGCACCACGCTCATGCCCAACCCGTAGGCGACAAATGCGAGGACACCCGAGAGCAGGTTCTCCCGCTCGGTCGTTCCCGCCACCATCAGGAGAAAGACGGGCAGCGTGCACGACAGCGAGGCGATGGCGTAGGACATGCCGAACAACACCATCGACCGCCACCGGCGGTTGGTGCCGCCCTTGTCCAGGCGCGGAAGCGAGACCTTGAGCCGGTAGCTCCCCAACATGGCCACGCCCAGGACGATCATGGCCAGGCCGATCACGATGGTCACCCAGGGGATGACGCGATACACCGAGTCGACACCGGCATTGATCGGAAGGCCGAGGATCACGAAGACCACGAGAAAGCCGGTGGAGACGGCCGCCGCCGCGGTCAGAGCACGGGGTATCCGTCCATCCTGATCGACATCCGTATCGTCGACACCGATGAAATAGGACAGATAGGCCGGCAGCATCGGAAACCCGCACGGGTTGACTGTTGCGACCATTCCGGCCGTGAACGCCAATGCCAGAGGCGCCTCGATCATCGCATCAGCTCGGCGATCTTGGCCCGCAGTTCCTTGGCACTCAGAGCGCCTGGGACCGAGTCGACGATGGCACCGTCGGGCGAAACGAAGAAGGTCGACGGCATCACGACAACGCCGAGGTCGTTGGCGAGACTTCCGCTGGGGTCGCGAAGGATGTCGTAGGTGACCTTGGTGCGTGCAACCAGGGCACGACCGTCCTCCATGCTCTCCTTCAACGAGACACCGACGAAGCCGACGGTGTCGACGAGCTGTCGGTGCACGGCCTCGAAGGCAGGCATCTCCTGGATGCAGGGAGGGCAGGTTGACGCGAAGAAGTTGATGACGAGGGGCTTACCCCGATAGCGGTCAAAGGTGGTCGTTCCACCCTCCAGGCGAGCGAACGACCGACCGGGAAGGACGTCCCCGGTGGTGTTCCTGCCGACGAGCGGGGTGGGATCCCTGTTGTCGGCGGTGAAACGAAGTGGTGGGGCCGACAGCTCGGGTTCGGCAGGTGAGGTGTCGATGAACCTGGATGCCAGGAGCCCTGCGACGAGCGCCGCAACGAGACTGACGACCGCGATGACTGTTCCTCGCACCACGTACGGGCGATGGCTCGGGCGGGTTGGCGCTGGGGCTGGGGTCTCGGTGTCCATGGCGGCTCCGTACAGGCTACCGGAGTAGATTGCGGGGGTTTCCTTTCCGATCCCGGACAAGCTTGACCGCGGGCGGGACGGGGGCTCGGGCATGCGTCACCCCGGTCCCGCAACCTGCGGATTTGGTCAGGGCTCGAGACAGAACAACTTGGGCAATTCTGTTTCGAAACCTGCAGCATGGAAGGCACAAGAGCCATCAAGTTGTTCTGTCTCGAGCCCTCAGGCGGAACGTATGGCGGGCGTGACCAGCACACGGGCGCCGGACACCACAACATGTTCCGCCTCGCGTTCGCGGGGCGGACGACCCCGTCGACGCTTGTAGGCGATGATCCGACCATTCGAGATCAACTGACCGCCCCAGACTCCGTTGGGCTCGCGTCGCTCGACGGCGCCCGCAAGGCAGCCATCCTTGAGGGGACACTCCCGGCAGATGTGCTTGGCCCGGGCGATCGAAACGGGGTCCTCCGAGAAGAACAGGTTGGTCATGGTCCCGTTGGGGGTGTTGCATGCGGCGCCGGCGGCGCGGTCGATGTCGATGTCGATGTCGATGTCGATGGACTCGTTGGTGAGGATGGCGCCGATGGACATGCTGTGCTCCTTGATTTATGGGGAAACCAGGTGTGGATTGGGTGGGTTCGGGTGATCAGGGACCGGAAACCGGGACAAGTGCTCGGACAAAGAAAGAGGCCGCCGGGTTGTCCCGACGGCCTTGGCGATTCCTGGGTGCTGTGTCAGCTCAGGGTGCGGGCTCGTCGGGTGGGCGCCATGCCTTGATTTCCGGGCAATGTGCCATGCGTACGACAACAAAGGTGCGGTACATCGGAACGATCGCGCGCCGAGAACCACTGACGTGTGCCTTCAATTGCGTCAGATCGCTTCTCATCGAGGGTCTCCACCGTCGGATCGAACAATGCCTGCTGCACCAGGGGCGCACGACCATGCCAGCACGATTGGGCGGAGGCGTCAACTGATTTTCAGGGAGCTCTCTCGCCGGCGGCTCCGGCTGTCGAGGTCGACGGGGAAACCCGCAGGGTTGTAGCCAGGGCTCCGCCCGCGACGGCGAGCCCGGCCATGACGAGAAACAGGGTGGGGAATCCACTCGTCTCAACCAGGATCCCGCCTGTCAGGGCGCCGAGCACGATGGCCGACCAGGTCGCGAGGTGGAATGAACGGAGCGCGGCAGTGTCAACTGTCCTCCCTGCAGCGATGAATGTCCCCTGAAACGTTGCCCGCAGGAGAACGCCTGCACACATGGCGCCAGTGCTGCTGAGCACGAGGAAGGGAATCGCTCGTTGGGCGGACTGGCCCGCGAACAGCGAAGTCAACCCGTAACCAAGGCCGGTGGTCGCCATGGAAGCACCGATGCCGGTGGCGATCCCCAGGCTCTCGCCCACCCAAGGCGCCAACCTGCTGCCCAGGTATGACCCGGCGGCGAAGCCCGCGAGCACCATCCCGAAGGTGGGTGCGTCAAGGGCGAGGGTATCGGTGGCATACAGCACGAACACGCTCAGGCAGGCACTGGTTGCCCCGGCAGCGATGGACGCGACAACGATGACGGGACGTGCGGAGTGGGGCACTCCCAGCTGATGTGATTGTTCGCGTCGGGCCGGGCGCCGGGAATCGGTCCTCGGATGGACCGCCGTGTGCACCCCCAGTGCCAATAACCCTGCGACGGCATAGGTGACCATGGACAGCATGAACGGTGCAGCGGCGGCAATGTTGTAGAGGAGGCCTCCCAGGGGCAAGCCGACGAGGGCGAGTCCGGTCATACCTCGTGAACGGAGAGTTGATCGTGCGTCGGATGCCGCCGCGGCGTCGAGGAGCACGTCGAGGGACTCGTCTTCCGCCTCGTCGGTCAGGGCTTCACCGACGCCGAGTATCAGCGCTGCCAGGTAGATGACGGGGATGGACTCCTTGTTGACGAGCGACAGTCCGCCGAGCAGAACGGCAACGAGCGCACGCAGCGTGTTGGCAAGCCCCACGACCGTCCGCCGATCCCCGTGCGCGCGAAGGTCCTCCCCCGCGTATTCGGCAACCACCCAGGGAAGGTGCTGGATTGCCATCACCCCGGCGATCGTCGGTGGATGTCCGGTAAGTCCCGCAGCCAGCAGTGGGAGGGCCACCGCCGTGATGCCATCCGCCACGCCCGTCATCGCGGCTGATCGGCGAAGCCGTCGGTAGTCGGTGATGCAGCGGGGTGAGGCCACTGCGTAAAGCTAGGCGAGGTTGAGAGTCAAGGCCGTCTCAGGGCAGGGCGGGCGGGCCGTTCCGGGGAGGTCACTGCGAGGAGGCAGGTCGAAGGGTCCCGGGACGGGTGAGGCGGGACGAAGGGGCCCACGCCTTGTCGCCGACAGGACCGGCTTGCGGTCCGGCACAGATTCCTCGCCCGGGAGCATGATCGCCTACAACTGGAGAGGTGAGCAAGCAATCCCCTTCAGGCCGGCTCGGTGTGATGCCTGGCGAGGAGTTCGTGCCGATACCGACGGTCGGGCGACGTTTCGAGGCCGCCCGCCGGGTTCGCCTCGGCGACGCCGACCGGCATGGACGCCTGCGCCTCGATGCTCTCGCACGGTTGCTTCAGGATGTCGGTCACGACGACTTCGTGGATGCGGGCCTGGATCCGGCATCCCCCTTCGTGGCTCGACGCAGCGTGGTCTGGGCGCCGCAATGGCCGAGGCTCGGCGATCGTCTCGCCCTCGTGACCTTTTGCGGCGGCCTGGGAAGCAGATGGGCAGAGCGCCGCACATCAATCACCGTTCGCGACATTGCATCAGGGGAGCTGACGGCTCGGGTCGAGATTGCGACGGTCTGGGTGTTTCTCGACGAACGTGGGCACTCCAGCCCCTTGCCGGCCTGGTTCCTGGACGCGTACGGGACTGCAGCCGCTGGACGCAGGGTATCGGCCCGCCTGTCCGGCTCGCGTCCCGATGACGCGGCTGCATCGAGGCCGTGGGCGTTGCGCGCAACCGATCTCGACATGCTCGGTCACGTAAACAATGCAGCCACCTGGACGGCGGTGGAGGACGAGCTTGCTCGCCATGACGTGGTGCCGACCCGAGCGGTGCTCGAGTACGGTGCGCCGATTGCGCTCGAGGACGAGATGCGCTTGTTCAGCCATGGAT
>JACOTK010000080.1 GCA_016178435.1 Actinomycetota bacterium | reverse complement strand
GCAAAACTCGGACCTTACGCAAGCAGCTCCAGAAAAGCCGACGGCGCATAGACAGGAATCTGATCAGCCAGATCAAGGAGATGCCGGTCTCCTGAGACGATGACGGCATGTGTTGCCTCGCCAAGATCGATGAGGTAGTCATCGTTGGCATCAATGGAGCGAACACGGGGCGAGACTTTGGGGTCATCGATCATAAACGCCTCTCGGCGAACCAGCTCGACCAACTGGACTGCCTGATCAGGCTCAATACGCTTTCGGAGCTTAGGGTATGCCAACGCTCGTTCAAGTTCAGTCAACAACTCTACGGAAACAAAAACCTCAAAAGCGCCATCAATCCAGAAACGCAAAACTCTCGCCGGCGAGCCCATCGGCGAGAGAACGGCTGAAATGATGACGTTGGGGTCGAGAATCGCTCGCAAGGTCAGCGTTTGGAAGGACGAGTTTTGTGCTGCGCTTCAACAGCAAGTTTCATGGCTTCTTCTTCACCAAGACCTTCGCCGGCCCAAAGTCGCTCAAGTAGATCGAACCCCAAATCACGCCTCAGAGCTTCTTCGATGATCACGCCATCAGCCTTACCGGTGCGTGCAGCACGTACCTTCACCGCCCGCAACACGTCCTCATCAATCGTGAGTGTCGTTCGCGTCTTTGCCATAGAAGCATCTTAACATCATGACGCGCACCTATATGCAAAAAACTTGCTGCCGGCACCCGCCCGCCCAAGCACCCGCCCGCCCAGGGCCGCATCGAGGTCGTGCGCTACATCCTTGGCGGTCGAGTTGGTGAGGGTGTGGGTCGAGCCCCCTTGCCGTCGGGCGGTTGAGCAAGGTCGTGCTCGAAGGCGTCGAGGAGCTGGAACAGCGCGTCGTTGATCCATTCACGATCGCGGCGGCGACCGACGCGGGTTGGCGCGAGCACGCCGGTCTCCTCGAGTCGGTTCAGTGCCGCTCGCGCCGCCGTTGGGGTGACCTTGTACTGTGCGGCGGCAGTATCTGCGCTTATCACCGGCTGCGCCGGAAGTCCGAGGATGATCTTGCGAGCAACGGAATCGGCCCGTGGTGATCCTGCCCGCTCGATCAGGTCGGCCAGCAAACCGTCGATCTGTGCCCAGAGCTGTTTGGCCGCCTCGGCAGCGGTCGTGATGGCGTCGGCGAACACGCCGATCCAGTCGTCAATCCGGCCTTCACGAAAGTCAACCAAGCCGGTGATGTAGCGCTGGGCGTCGGTGGCGAGGACCACACTGACCGGTGGGACGAAGAGTGCGGTGAGGCCGCGTCGCCGAAGGACCACGTGGATAAGGCATCGCCCGGCGCGTCCGTTGCCGTCGCCAAAGGGGTGGATCGTTTCGAACTGCGCGTGAGCGATTGCGGCCTGGGCGATGGCCGGCAGGTCGTCGAGGTTTGTGAAGTCGATCAGGTCGTCGAGCAGTGCGCGCACGCGGTCTTCGGGCGGGGGCACGAAGACCGCGTCGGCGGGACTCAGCCCACGCCCGCCGATCCAGTTCTGAGTCTCGCGGATCACCCCCGCGTAGCGCTCCTCGGATGTTCCTTCGAGCAGTGTGCGGTGGATGTCGAGGAGATCCTCGAGGCGGAGGCATCGGCGCGCTGTTCCGATCCCGACTGCTCGCTCCATCGCCCGGACGTTGCCGAGCACAGCGCGTGCCGTTCCATCGGCGGCCAAGGGCTCGTAGGCGGCGAGAGCGAGCCGCTTGTTCGAAGCCCTCAGTCCTTCGATGAAGGAGGAGCCGAGTGCCTCGGAGCGGAGAAGTGGAGCTGCGAGCGCCTCGAGGTCGTGCCCCGCTCCGGCAGCCTGGAGGTTTCCGAGCGCGGCGGTCGCTGCGGCTACGGCCTCAGCAGCACGGCCCGCCAGTGGCCGGTCCCAACCACCAACCCGGTCGGGAATGAAGGCCTGGTAACGGAACGGCCTGCGGTCTCGGCGGGCGCCGTAGCCGCTTCCTTCCCATACGCGGTCGACGAGCTCGGGCAGTGGACAATCCTTTCGCCAGTGGAGTGCTACGCAAGGAAACGAATAGATCCTTTCGTAATGTTCATTCTGGCGCAGTGCCCGCCATGACGCAAGGATCGCAATAGAGGCGAGGCCTTGCGGCCTCATGAATTGGCGAGCGAGTGTGCTCTTGCCATACCCGTTGTCGACGGAACCGCCTGCGGATTTGTCGGGTATGCATCTTGGGGATTTGTCGGTAGTGGGGGCTCACCTGGAGGGGCGAAGGAGCGGGTTCCTGACATGGAGACCGGGGAATCGCGTGAGATCGCGGTCTGCGCTCCAGAGCTCTCGCACCCCATACGAGCGACAGAGGGCGACCACCCGAGCGTCATGGACCAGCGACCCTTTGACCCGGCCGGTGGCAAACACCTCTTTGGCCACACTCCAATAGTCGCTGCGCTCGGACAAAGCCAGCACCGACGGGGATTCCAACCATGCATCAACCTGGGCGATGGCATCGGCGACGGGGGTGGGCGGATCGTAGATGCGCGGATGGGTCGAAATGGCAATGAACTCGTGCAGACACGGCCAGGGCAATGCCCAGGAGACGGCTCCCTCGGCCAACGAAACCACGATCGCCGCTGCCGGCTCATGCCATTCCGAGTCACGACGATGTGCGTAGACCAACAGGGTCGTGTCGAGCGCAATCATGGCGTGGGGTCCTGATCATCATGCAGATCAATCGCCTCGTGAATCTGCTCCCACCCCGCCGCCTTGAACGCGGATTGGAGACCTCGACCCTCAAATGACTCGTCACGAAGGTGGAATGCCCCCGTTGCGTCGCTGTCTCGAAGGACTTGCACAAGGCCGGTCTCGACAAGGTGTCGCAAGGTGGTGCGTTCCCTGCGGGCAAGATCTTTCGCCGCCTCGAGCAACCAGTCGGTGATCTCAATCGTCGTCTTCATATGGGTAACTGTAGTTGGCCCATATGTATGGGCCAATAGAAAATAGGCTTTGACCTGCCCGATCATGACTTCTACAAGCGGCACGTACTACATGGAGCTTGTAGTTGGAGGAGAACCGACCGTAGGGAAACCCGAGATCTGACGGTCGCGTAGGTCATATCCGCCAGCGAATATCACGTGTATCGCATGCCGCAACCCAGGTCGACGCTCAACGATGGCTGGGATGAAACCCAGCAAGGACCTGCACCACGGATAGGCGCCTCATGTTTAAGCCTCAATCCACCGACCGGCCTCGGCCGATCGTCCTGAAGGCCCTCGGAGCGTCGTTGAGGGGGTTATGGGGCAGCGAGCGGGTTCGGGGCGCCAGGGCGGCTGTGGCGGGGCGTGGCAGGGCCGGCGCTTGTAGGTGCGGCTCGTGCTCTGGCGCCGGGATTGGCTCGCTGCGCCGTCATGACGTGACGCTCAGGTGAGCAGCACAACGGAGCGGAGCCGTTCGAGCGCCGTGTGGAACTGCTCGGCCCAGGGCCAACGGGCGGGCAGGTGCAAGGTGCGCCTGCGAGCCGAGCGGGTGATGCGTCCGGGGCCACGCTGGTAACGACGCCGGAGGGTGGGGGTATCGATGAGGCTCTCGCCGAGGCCGATGCGAGAGGTCCAACGGGCGAGGTTGTGGGCCATCACGGCGACGGCGAGCCACGCCGCGTTGGCGCCGAACTTTCCGGAGGGGAAGTGGTTGAGCCCCACCCCGTATTTGAGGTCACGGATGGCGTCCTCGACCACGGCGTGGCGACGGTGATCGGCCTCGAGCTCGATCGTGTCACCCTCTCGGTCGGTGATGAGCGCGTGATACGACCACTCGGTGAACAAGGCGAGCCGGCTTCCCGGCGTCGGGCGCACCCGGGCCACGATGAGGCGCACCAGCGGGGCCTTCTCGCCGAAAGGCCGGTAGGTGGTCTCGGCCACCTCGGCGCCGTTGTCGAGCCAGTACGGGATTGGCTCCCAGGCCTTCTCGTCGATGGCGTCGATCGCCTTGCGGATCGCCGGGTTCGTCTTCGCGGTGATCGAGAACCGCACCTGGTTCTTGCGACACGCCGCTGTCACCTTGCCCGAGTAGAACCCCGAGTCGGCCCGCAAGGTGAGTGGCCCGGTGGCTCCGGCGGCGTGTACCCGGTTGAAGGTCTCGGCCAGGAACGACGCTGCGCCCCGTCCGGTGTGGGCGTTGCCGCCCCGCAGGCGGTGATGGATCACGTCACCGGCTCCGTCACCGTCGGAGGCCGAGATAACCCCGCACGCCCTTGACATGGGTGAACCTGGCCCCGCCTTGTTTCTGGAGGCCGTAGGTCTCGTGGATCGACGAGTCGATGTCGATGGTGAGCGGCGCATCGCCGGGTCCTGCGCCACCGGCCCATGCTCGACCGACCAACTCGCCAGATGACCTGTCGAGTTGGCGGGCATGACCCCAGGTGAAGCTTCGCAGGCAGGTGCCCAGCGTCGAGGGGGCCAATACGGCGTGACCGAGCACCGCGCCGGTTGCCCCGGCACGCAACACGTCGCAGTCATCGATGGAATCACCTCCGGCCAACACCGCATGGATCACCGTCATGGCCTTGTGGCCCACGTTCGCCCGACCGGGCGCGTCCCCCAGATCGACGTGGTCCTCGATCAGCTCTCGAAGCCCGAGATGTTGAGCCAGTGTGGCCGCCAGGATCAGCCCGGCGTCGGCCACCAGATGCTCGTCGTCGAACATCACATCCAT
>JACOTK010000133.1 GCA_016178435.1 Actinomycetota bacterium | reverse complement strand
TCGCCGATGAGATCGTCCGTCGCCCCGCCGAGGATCTCTTTCGCTGAACGATCTCTTTCGCTGAACGATCTCTTTCGCTGAACGAGGCCGCCGGCGCGAGCAGGAGCCAACCCTGTGGTCCGAAGCTCAGGGCTTGGTCCCGGCGTTCCCGGCGAACCAGTCCAGCACCTGGCGCGTGCCCTCCTCCAGGGTCGTCCAGGGCTCCCATCCGAGTTGGATGCGGGCACGGGCCGGGTCGAGTGCCGAACGAGCCAGCTCGCCGGGGCGGGCAGGAGCCAACATCGGTCCCAGATCGGGCAGGCCGGCCTGGACGGCCATGACGTGGTAGAGCTCCGACACCGAGGTTTCCTGCCCGGTGCCGATGTTGCAGATCAGGCCCCCTCCACGTTCCGCACCACGCACGAACGCGTCGACCACGTCGTCCACGTAGACGAAGTCCCTCGTCTGTCGACCGTCGCCGAAGACGGTGCAGGTCTCCCCGGCCAGGAGACGTCCCGCGAAGATGGCCACCACGCCCGCCTCTCCGTGGGGGTCCTGACGTGGGCCGTAGACGTTGGCGAGCGCCAACGCCGTGAACTCGAGGTCGTGCAGGACCCGGTAGGCGTGCAGGTAGTCACCGACGACCTTCTTCGCAACGCCGTAGGGGGAGATGGGCTGTTGGGGGTGGGACTCACGCACCGGGAGATCCGACGGATCGGGGTCGCCGTAGATCGTTCCCCCGCTCGACGCAAAGACCACCTTGCGCGCTCCTCCGGAGCGTGCCCCCTCCAACACGTTGAGGCTCCCGATGATGTTCACCTCGGCGTCGAAGACCGGCCTGGCGACCGAGACCCGAACGTCCGCCTGCGCGGCGAGGTGGAAGACCACCTCGGGCTCGAGACGGGCGATGAGATCAACCACCTCGGGAGAACGGATGTCCACCTGGTGCACACGCAGATCGTGAGCACGATCCGATCGCGCCTCGTTGAGGTTCCGCAGCGAACCGGTCGAGAGATCGTCGATCACGTCGACCGCATGCCCCTCGGCCAAGAGACGATCGACCAGGGTCGAACCGATGAACCCTGCTCCTCCGGTGACGATTGCCTTCATGACCTCTCCTCGTGCGGTGACCCATCGGTCCTCGGGACAAGCGCGCCGCGAAGGTGCACGCCCGATCCCGTCTCGAATCCATGACCCAACATCGACATCTCCTCGACGATCGACCCGGCACCCACCCGTGCGCCCGCTCCGATGACCGAATCACGCACCGTTGCGCGAGCTTCGACAACCGCTCCCGGCAGCAGGACCGAAGCCTCGACACGGGCGCCGTCACCGACGGTGACGTCGTCGCCCAACACCGAGCCGGCGACGACGGCCCCCGCAGCGACCTCCACCCGCTCGCCGAGGAGGACGGGGGTGACCAGCTCACCGACCACCTCGATGGTTCCGGAAGCCTCGAGCGGAAAGGTTCTCGTACCGGCGATCATGTCGAGCGAGGCCTGGAGGTAGCGATCGGGCGTCCCGACGTCGAGCCAGTACGCCGGGTCGGCTCGTGCGTACAGCGTGCCCGCCTCGGCCATGGCCGGGAACACCTCACGCTCGATGTTGACCTTCCGCCCGGGCGCGATCCGACCCAGCACCGACGGCTCGAGCACGTAGAACCCCGCGTTGACCAGATCGCTCGGCGCCTCGCCCGCCGGGGGCTTCTCGACGAAGGTGACCACCTTGCCTGCCTCGTCGAGCACCACCACCCCGAAATGGGACGGGTCCCCGACCCGGGTGAGGGCGATGGTTCCCTCGGCCTTGGCCTGGTCGTGCATGGCGAGCAGGGCCCCGAGGTCGAGATCGGTCAACACGTCGCCGTTGACCACGAGGAAGCGCTCGTCGACGCCGGCCTGGTCGGCGGCGAAACGGATGGCGCCGGCGGTGTCAAGCGGCTCGGGCTCCACGACATACACCAGGCGCACGCCTGCACACCGATGATCGGGATAGGCATCGACAAAGACGTCGGGCCGGTAGCCCAACGACAGCACCACCTCGTCGACGCCGTGGACCGCAAGATGACCGAGGACCCGTTCGAGCATCGGACGCCCGGCGACGGGCAGCATCTGCTTGGGGACGGTCCAGGTCAAGGGTCGGAGTCGGGTGCCGAGACCCCCGACAAGAACGATGGCCCTCACGGTGTCGAGGAGACGGGCGCTTCACCGGGAACGCTCTCGGTGCCGGCAGGAGGAACACCGGTCGCGGGAAGGCCACCCGAAGGAGCACCGGTCACCGGCGGCGTGGCGCCGGGAAGGTCCGACGGTATCGAACCCACCGAGGCGGGCTTCTCCAACTTGGTTCCCTTCGGAACGAAGGCGATCGTGACAACGCTGCCGTCCTTGGGCGCATAGCCGGCAAAGTCGCCCTTCAGAAGGGTGCCCGTCGTGTCGGTCGCGCTGTCCCAGACCATCACCTGCAGCTTGCCCGCCTTGCCCGCCTTGCCGTCCTTGCCGGGGCACTTGTCGCCGTTGTCGAGCTTGTCCCGACCCGGGACCTTCAGCGATGAGTCGGTCAGGATCACCCCGGTCGTATCGGCGAACGCTCCGAGGTTTGCTCCCTTGCCCGTGTAACGCGAGCTGAAGGGGTGGATGTGGATCAGGCCGTCGCCATGGGAATGGATCCCCGATGTGTCCGGTTTGGCGTCACTGAGACCCGGAAGAGGCTCCCCGCAGATGTCGATGCCGTAGGCGACGTGCCAGTGATCGGTCAGCCGTGGCGGCACGGCGTCGACCTTGTCCGGACGGGAGACAACCACGAGACCGACGCCAAGGGCGACAATGCCGGTGATCAGGCCCCACCACCCGAGGTTCCTGGGGGAACGGGTCCTGCCGGCAGCGCGCGAGGCCCTGGCTATCTTCTTGCGAGAGGAGGCTTTACCCATAGGTTGTCGACTCTACTAGGCAGCGGCATGAGGGCGACCACGTGCGGCACGCTGTAGCCACGCCAGCACCACCCGCACTGCCAAGGCGACCCCGACGAGTGGCAGGGCCAACCGTCTGGCGCCAACGGTGGTCTTGCGGGCATATCGCCACAGGGATCGGTGATGGATGGCGATCATGCGGTAGGGCGTCTGGTCCGTCGAGCATCCGATCACGTGGACCACGCTCGCCCCCGGCTCGTAGCCGACCCGCCAACCTGCATCGTGCATTCGCCGACAGAGGTCGACGTCCTCGAGGTACATGAAGAAGCCCTCGTCGAAACCGCCGATCTCGTCCCAGGCCTCGCGCCTCGCCATCATGAAGGTCCCGGCCACCCAGTCGACGTCGGCCGGCAGTTCGTGATCCCAGTCCAACATGCGATAGCGCCGACTGAACGGGTTCATGGGCCATACGAAGTGCAGGAACGCGTGCCCCGCGGCGTCCACGAGATCGGGAAACCTGCGGACCGAGGGGTAGAGCGCTCCATCGGGGGTGCGAATGCAGGGCCCCACCAACCCCAGGCCGGCGTCGCGCTCCAAGGTGTCGACGAGCACCTTGCAGACGGGAGCGTCCAGGAGGAGGTCGGGGTTGAGGATGGCCACATAAGGCGAGGTGGTGTGGGCGACCCCCCGATTGGCCGCCGCGGCAAAGCCGAGGTTGCGATCAAGGGCGATGACCTCGACGAGCGGGTCGTGAGCCCGGACCGCCTCGACCGAACGGTCGCTCGACGCATTGTCGACCACCACGATCTGCTCGACGCCATCGGCTCGCAGACTGTCGATGCACGCAAGGAGCAGACCACAGACGTTGTAGCTGATGACAACCGCCGCCGCATCGGGCGCAACCCCTCGTCCGGCGTCGACGGAAGGACGCTGCTCCCGTCCGGTCATGGGCAAAGGTCAGTCATGGGCACCGTCAGTCATGGGCAACACTCCTCAGCCATGTCGCCGTGCGGGTCAAACCCTCGGTCAGCATGATCCGTGGCTCCCAACCGAGAGCCCGGCGAGCAAGGCTGATGTCGGGCCGACGCTGCGTCGGATCGTCGACGGGAAGCGGTTCGTGGACGATCTCCGAGGAGGAGCCCGTGACCTCCAGGATGATGTCGGCCAGCTCGCGGATCGTGAACTCGTTCGGGTTGCCGATGTTCACCGGACCCACCTCGTCGCCGTCGAGAAGCGCAAGAAGGCCGCGCACCTCGTCCTCGACGTAACAGAAGCTCCGGGTCTGGGCGCCGTCGCCGTAGATCGTGAGCTGTTTACCCTCGATCGCCTGGCTCAACAGGGTCGAGACCACCCGCCCGTCGTTGGGTCGCATACGTGGCCCGTAGGTGTTGAAGATCCGCACGATGCGCACGTCGACACCGTGATAGCGGTGGTAGGCCATCGTCATGGCCTCGGCGAATCGCTTTGCCTCGTCGTACACACCTCGTGGCCCCACGGGGTTGACGTGTCCCCAGTACGACTCCGTCTGCGGATGTTCCCGGGGGTCCCCGTACACCTCGCTGGTCGAGGCCAACAGGTAGCGTGCGCCCTTGTCCTTGGCCAGACCGAGCGTGTTGTGCGTGCCGAGACTCCCCACCTTCAACGTCTGGATCGGCTTCTCGAGATAGTCACGAGGTGATGCCGGGCTGGCGAAGTGCAGGACCGCATCGACCTCGCCCGGCACCCACAGGTAGTTGCTCACATCCTGGCGAACGAAGGTGAAGCGATCGTGAGCGAAGAGGTGCTCGATGTTGTCGAGCGAGCCCGTGATGAGGTTGTCGACCGCCACGACCTCGTCGCCCCTCGCCAGCAGGGCGTCGCAGAGATGCGAGCCGAGAAAACCGGCGCCTCCCGTCACCACGACCCGCCCCGGCGTCAGCATCGTCATGCCCGGCCGACCCCGTCGTACAGGAAACCTCGACGACGGATCGCCGCCGACTCCAACAGGTTGCGGGTGTCGACGATGCGAGGCGTCTTCATCAGGCCGGCCACCTTCGCGAAATCAAGCCATCGGAACTCGTCCCACTCGGTGAGGACCACCAGCACGTCTGCGCCCTCGCAGATCGGGTACGGGTCGACCGAGACGTCGATGCCCTCCAGGGACGGGTGCTCGCCGTTCATGGTTGCCGGGTCGTAGGCCCTCACGATCGCCCCCCGTTCACGCAGACGACGGATCACCTCGAGGGCCGGGGAGTCACGAAGGTCGTCGGTTCGGGCCTTGAAGGTCAGCCCCCAGGCCGCCACCGTCTTGTCCTGGACGGAACCACCGACCATGCGCTCGACCTTGGAGACCATCCGCTCGTGCTGTTCGTCGTTCACCGATATCACACCCCGCAGGAGCGTGAAGTCGTAGCCCGCCTCATCGGCGATGTGGACCATCGCCCGCGTGTCCTTCGGAAAGCACGACCCACCCCAACCGGGCCCGGGCTTGAGGAACTCGAAACCGATGCGCTTGTCGTAGCCCATGCCCAGGACGACCTCACGGACGTCGGCGCCAACGGCCTCACACACGTTCGCCAGCGCGTTCACATAGCTGATCTTGGTGGCCAGAAACGCATTGGATGCGTACTTGATCGTCTCCGCCGACGCCGGGTCGGTGATGACGAGCGGAGCCTTGAGGCTTTCGAACAGCGCAGCCACCCGCATCGCGGCGGCCTGATCGTCGCTTCCGATGACGATGCGATCAGGGTTCAGGCAGTCGTGGACCGCCGAGCCCTCCCGGAGAAACTCAGGGTTGGAAACGACGAAGACGTCGTCGCGCTCGAGCGATTGCTCCACCACGCGCGTCGAGCCCACTGGAACGGTCGACTTGTTGATGACGATGCATTCGGCCTGAAGGAGGGGGCCGATCTCGGCAGCGGCCTCGCGGATGTAGCGGAGATCGGCCGAGCCGTCCTCACCCTGAGGCGTCTGCACGCAGAGGAAGACGAACTCGGCGTCGTCGACGGCATTCGTGGCGCCGAGCACAAAGGACAACCGGCCGCAGTCCAGCCCTTCACGGACCAACTCGGGAAGACCGGCCTCGAAGATGGGCAGCTCGCCGCGGCTCAGCTGCACGACCTTCGTGTCCACCACATCGGCGCAGATGACATCGTGACCCAGGTGGGCGAGATACGCACCCGTGGTGAGGCCGACATACCCGGTGCCGACGATGGCGATCCTGCTCATGGGAAAAGTGTAACCCTCATCCCTTGATCCACCGATCGGGCCCTTCGACCGGGTACGTCGACAGGGGAGACCTGCCCTCGCAGATCCCGGCTCGGTGGGCGGGAGACAGCTGTGGGGGAAAGTCGATGCCCGCCCCTCCCGGGACCGTCAGCACTCCGGGATCGTGGTGGTCGTCGTCGCGGGTACGGTCGTCGATGCGCCTCCCCCGGGCCGCACCGGGGCGGCCGTGGGGCCAGGAGCAGGCGGGGCGGTTGTGGGAGGAGCGGCGTCCGGTGCGCGCGGTGTGGGCAGGATGCCCGAGAAGTCGGTCCCCGTCGTCAACACGGCATCGACCGTGAGGTTCACGTCCTCCCTCAGCACGGCAGGAGTGGCGAGATAGCGGTTCAACACCTCTGCCTTGGCGAGTTGTCCGCTGCCGTATCGAATCGTCGTCACCTTCGTGGAGGCGCCGTTGCCCGTGTCGGTCACGGCAAAGCCGACCTTGACCAGCGCCTGGCTTGTCGACAAGGCCTCGCCCGCCCGCCGGGAGCCGTTCAGGACCCGTACCCGAACATCGGCGGGCCCGTACACCTTGGGGGCACTTGGGTCGACGCCGCGAAAGATGTCGAAGATCTGATCCGCTGCGGCTCGATTCGTGATCTCAACGACCGATGCCCGCCCCTTGCGAGCGCTGTCGGCGGGAAGTTGAAGCTGCCGGATCGCGTCGGGGCTCAGCGACCTGAACTGCTTGCCGATCGCCACCATGTCGTTGAACGCGAAGCCCTCGTCCACATTCACGTTCTTCGCGGCAACCTTCACGAGGCTGTTCAGCTTGCGGGGATCGGTCAACCCCTTCGAGAGTGCCTCCTTGGCGACACGGCGGATGAAGTTCTGCTGTCGGTCGATACGCCCGAAGTCCCCGCTGGGGTCGATTTGCCACCTGCCGTCGATCTGCGTCTGGAAATGACGACTGCGCACGTAGCCGAGAGCCTGAGCACCGTCGAGGTGCACACAGCCCGTCGTGAGGATCTCCAGGCCGGTCATGCTTCTGGCCCGCCCGCCGTCCGCCGGGTGGTAGTCCCAGTCCCGAACAGGTGCAGGGAAGAAGAACTCCACCCCACCGATGGCATCGACCAGGGATTTGAAGCCCGCAAAATCGATCTGCGCGTAGTGGTGGACGGGAATGCCGAAGTTCTGCTGGATGGTCTTGATCAGCCGCTGCGCGCCGGCGGCCGGGTCCTGCGAGGCCGAGTTGAAGGCCACGTTGATGCGATCGAACCGGTTGAGATCGGCCACCTTGACCCAGAGATCACGGGGGAACGACAACATGGTTGCCGTGGCCGCCTTCGCATCGACCCGCACCAACATGATGGTGTCCGATTTGGGGGGCCCTGCCGTTGTGCCGAAGGCCTCGGCCTCGCCTTCGTTGTCAACGAACGCCCGTGAATCACTGCCGACCAGGAGGATGTTCATCGGCTCGTCGGGAAGGCGGGAATCGTTGATCGAAAGATCGAGGCGACCGAGCTTGCCGAGATTCAGGTAGAAGTACCCGAGCCCGCCGGCGCCGAAGAGCCCTCCGAGGAGCAGGAGCGCGTTGACGCTCATCAACAGGCGCTGGGGCCAGGTTCGCGACCGCTCGAGCATCGGGGGGTCGACAAAGGTCATAGCCCTCAAAATCTAGCAGCGAGATCGGTGAACCGAGGCTCGCCCGCCGGCCCTACGCTTGAGCCCGTGCCCTCCTCGCCTGCTCCGGTCGCTGCCGTCGGGGGCGTCGTGGCGAGCGAGCTGCTCGATGTGACGACCGATCCGAGCGCACTCGACAGCACCGGTTTCTGGATCGTGATGTTGCCCTTCGAGGGCGAACCGCTGTGTGCGCGCTTCGCCCGTCGGCGGCCGATGACAGGAAAGCCGGCCCGCCGATGGGTGGGTCCCCCGCCGGATGCGTGGGTGAGCAGCCTTGACAAGGACGGATTCTGCGAACGTGTGGAGCTCATCCGAGAGTCGATCGCCGCCGGTGACGTCTACCAGGTGAACCTCACCCGTCGTCTGTCGGCCCCTCTCCCCGACGATGCCGACATCCTCGCCCTGGGAAGCGCGTTGGCAGGGGGCAACCCCTCGCCCCACGCCGCCGTGCTCCGCCTGCCCGACCACGGGATCCACGTGGCGTCGGCGTCGCCCGAGCGCTTCCTGCAACGCGAGGGCCGGGTCGTGATCTCCCAGCCGATCAAGGGGACCGCCGCCACGGCGGATGGGTTTCTGGACAAGGACCGCGCCGAGAACGTGATGATCGTCGACCTCGTCCGCAACGACCTCGGGCGGGTGTGCGAATGGGGCTCGATCGAGGTCCCCGACCTCTGCGCCGTGGAGGCGCACCCGGGCCTGAGCCACCTGGTGAGCACGATTCGCGGACGGCTCCGTCCCACCATGGGATGGGCCGAGCTGCTCGGCGCAGCCTTTCCCCCCGGCTCGGTCACCGGAGCCCCCAAGTTGGCGGCCCTCGAGCTGATCCACCGGCTCGAGACCGTCCCGCGCGGACCCTATTGCGGAGCCATCGGATGGGTCGACGCCGACAATCGACGTGGCGATCTCAACGTTGCCATCCGTACCTTCTGGTTCGACCAGGACCAGGTGCACCTCGGAACAGGCGGGGGCATCACCTGGGGTTCGGACCCGCTCGGCGAGTGGGAGGAAACCGAGTTGAAGACGAGCCGCCTGCTCCAGGTGGCCTCGAATCAGCCCGTCACGACGCATCAGCCCATCACGACGCATCAGCCCGTCACGACAACAGAAGGGAGACTGCTCCGATGACCCACGATGCCCCGCATGTCTGGCTCAACGGACACCTTGTATCCGAAGCCGATGCCGTCATCTCGGTCTTCGACCACGGCCTCACCGTCGGCGACGGACTGTTCGAGACGATGCGCGTGACGGGAGGGAGACCCTTTGCACTCCGTCGCCACCTCGAACGCCTCGCTCGCACCGCCGCAGCGCTCGAGCTGTCGATTCCCGATCGCTCCTACTTCGAGCTCGCGATCGCCGAGGTCATCGAGACCGGAGG
>JACOTK010000132.1 GCA_016178435.1 Actinomycetota bacterium | reverse complement strand
GCGCAGGCAGCTGGGAGGACTGGCGACCCGACGCCGGATCATTCCCGTCGGCAGTGCTGGGAAAGACGAACGGCTGGCCGGGGGAGCGCTGGCTCGACATCCGTGCACTCGATGTGCTCATGCCCATCATGGAAGCTCGGTTTGATCTCTGTCGGGCCAAGGGCTTTGACGCCGTGGAGGTCGACAACGTCGACGGCTATGCCAACAACTCGGGCTTTGCCCTCACGGGAACCGACCAACTGACCTACAACCGCCGGCTGGCCAAGGCCGCCCATGAACGTGGTCTGGCGATCGCGCTGAAGAATGATGTCGACCAAATCGCCGCTCTCGTCGATGACTTCGATCTGGCCATCAACGAGGAGTGCGCCACCTACAACGAGTGCGGCACCCTCAAGCCATTCATCAGCGCCAACAAGGCCGTGCTGCACGCCGAGTACGACCTGGATCCTGCCAAGTTCTGCCCCACATCGGCCACGCTGAAACTCAGTTCCATCCGCAAGAACCTGGACCTCGACGCCTGGCTGCAAACCTGTCCCTGACAGATGGGGGGCAAGACCTTCCCTCTACACTGCTCCTGTGAGCAGTGCTGGGACGTTCGTGGCGAGAGTCACCGAGATGGCCGCCCGTCACCGGAGGTCATTGCTCGCTTCGATCGGACTGGTCGCCATGGCGGGCATCACCGGCGTCGCTCTCTACGGGCCCGGCGACGGGAGGGCCGGCGGCTTTGCCCGCTCCCTGCCCTTTGTGGGTGAGAACCACGATGACGATCAACCCGTTGCCGCCCGGGAGGGGACCAACAAGGCGAGTGACGCAGCGAACACATCGTCTCGTAGCAAGGTGGGCGGCAACGGTGACCCGGGGACCGTCAACAACAGTGGATCTCCGACCGAGAGCGGTCCAGGCGCCGAGCCGGTGTCGGAGACCGGGAAGCCCGTTGCCTCGACAAAACCCGGCCAGTCATCCAAGACCCCGACCACCTGGTGGAAGCCGAAGCCCGGCGTGACCTGGCAATGGCAGCTGACTGCTCTGCCGATCGACACCGATGCCGCCGCGGACATCTACGACGTAGACCTCTTCGACGTCGACGAGACCACGGTCACCGCCTTGCACCAGCAGGGACGGAAGGTCATCTGCTACCTCAGTGCAGGCTCCTATGAGGACTGGCGGCCCGACGCCGGATCATTCCCCGAAGCCCTCCTCGGCAACAACAACGGCTGGCCGGGCGAACGCTGGCTCGACATCCGTGCCGTTGATGTGCTCATTCCCATCATGGAGGCCCGCTTCGATCTCTGTCGCCGGAAGGGTTTCGACGGCATCGAGGTCGACAATGTCGACGGCTACACCAACGGCACGGGTTTTCCCCTCTCCCCGGCCGATCAGCTCGCGTACAACCGCCGGCTGGCCAAGGCCGCCCATGAACGTGGGCTCGCCATTGCCCTCAAGAACGACGTCGATCAGATTCCCCAACTCGTCGATGATTTCGACCTCGCGATCAATGAGGAGTGTGCCGCCTACAACGAGTGCGGCGCCTACAAACCGTTCATCAAGGCCAACAAGGCGGTGCTGCACGCCGAGTACAACCTCGAAACCGACAAGTTCTGCGGGGACTCGTCCGCCCTCGGGCTCAGCTCGATCCGCAAGAATCTCGAGCTCGACGCCTGGGTTCAGACCTGCCCCTGATTGTCCTCAGTTGTTTCGCGCCGCCCACCAGGAGTCGAGACGTCGTAGGGCCTCCACCTCCCCAAGCGGGCCTTCCTCCAAACGGAGCTCCAGCATGAAGGCAATCGCCTGACCGACCTCGCGTCCGGGACCGACCCCCAGATGACTCATGATCTGGTTACCGTCGAGGTCCGGACGCAGCGAGTCCAGCTCTTCCTGCGCCTGGAGCTCCTTGATCCGTGCCTCGAGGTGGTCCATGCGACGAGCCAACTCGTCTGCCCGCCGTTGATTCCTGGTGGTGCAGTCGCAGCGCGTGAGCTCGTTGAGTTGATCCAGCAGCGGTCCGGCGTCCCGCACATACCGTCGAACGGCGCTGTCCGTCCAGCCCATCTTGTACGTGTGAAATCGCAGGTGCAGCTCGACAAGTCTGGAGACCGAATCGATGTCATCGCCGGAATAGCGGAGCGCCTGCATGCGCGCACGCGTCATGCGCGCACCCACGACCTCGTGATGATGAAAGCTGACCTTCCCCTTCGGCCCGAAGGAACGGGTCTTTGGTTTGGCCACGTCGTGAAAAAGTGCGGCAAGGCGAACGATGCGCTCGGGCTGCGTGTTCTCGATCACCGCAATGGTGTGCGCCAACACGTCCTTGTGACGATGAATCGGGTCCTGCTCGAGTGCCAAACCCGGCAACTCGGGCAGAAAGACCCCGGCCAGACCCGTCCTGACCAGAAACCAGAGGCCCCCACCCGGCTTGGGAACGACCATGAGCTTGTCGAGCTCGTCACGAATGCGCTCCGCCGAAACGATCTCCAGGCGCTGATGAAGGCGCTGCACCGCCTCAACCAACTCGTCATCGGGAGCAAGGGCGTAACCCGAGAGGAAGCGGGCCGCTCGAAGCATGCGCAGCGGGTCGTCGGTGAACGACTCGTCCGGCGACAATGGGGTCCGAAGCCGTTTGGCTGCGAGGTCTGCCGTCCCACCGAACGGGTCGATCAACTCCGGTTCGGGAATGGCCAGCGCCATGGCATTGACCGTGAAGTCGCGCCGTGAGAGGTCCGCCTCGATCGAGTCCGAAAACCGGACATCGGGCTTACGCGACTCGGGCACGTACACCTCGGCCCGGTGGGTGGTGATCTCGAAGATCCTGCTGCCCTTCCGACACCCGATCGTGCCGAAACGCTTCCCTTGGAGCCAGACCGCATCAGCCCACGGCCGAACGACTTCCTCGATCTCGTCCGGCAGGGCGGTGGTGGTCAGATCGAAATCGATGGCAGCTGCCTCACGGCCGAGCAACAGATCACGGACGGTTCCTCCGACCAGGTACGACCGGTGGCCCCCCGCCGACAATCGCTCCGCCAAGGGACGCACCTCGTCGAGCACCGGCTCGATACGTTCGGGAATCACGGTGTCAGGGTATCGGTGCGCCAAGAGCGGGGAAGAGCCGATGATCCCGATACCCACGTATTCACAGCGCCCGGCCCCCGTTGCCCGCACGAGGTCATGATCCTCCCGAACGTCACGCGAGAGGATCTTCCCAACGTCGGGCAAATTCCTTGACAGCCTCGAGTGCCGTCCGCCCCGGCCCGCCACGGGTTGACGCCTCCGGTCGGTACTCGGCGCCGACAAGGGCGGCCGTGCAGGCTCCCGTGCAGTCGGCGAGTGCATCCAGGTCGTAGCCTCCCTCGAGGAAGAGCAGGCGCCGCCCGGCAGGGGCGTACTCCATCATGCGACGGGTGAGATCGGCGAAATCACCGCTGCTGAGCGCCATGCCCGTGAGCGGATCGTTGCGATGGGCATCGAACCCGGCGGACACGAGCACCCAGGTGGGACGGAACCGGTCCACGGCGGGTGCCACCACCTCATCGAGTGCCGCCGTCTCGACGTCGCCCGTGACCCCTGCCGGCAGGGGGATGTTGAGCGTCAATCCCAGACCCTGACCCTCGCCCATCTCGTCAATCGCTCCGCTGTAGGGGTAGAGGGGAGCCTCGTGCATGGACACGTAGAGAACGCGACCATCCTCCCAGAAGATGTCCTGCGTGCCGTTGCCGTGATGCGCGTCCCAATCGAGCACCATGACCCGTTCACCGCGACCGGCCAACACGCCGGCAGCAACCGCAACGTTGTTGATGAGACAAAACCCCATCGCCCGGGTTCTGGTTGCATGATGGCCGGGCGGGCGAACGAGGCAAAAGGCCGCGTCCCCCTCCCCTCGATCGAGTCGCTCGATCGCGTCGACGCCCGACCCCGCCGCCATGAGAGCAGCGTCCCACGATGCCGGCGCCGCAACGGTGTCCGCATCGATGTTGCCGCCCCCGGACCGACAGAAGCGCTCGAGCGCATCGAGGAACGCCCCCGAGTGCACGGTCTCGAGCTCGGCGCGGGTCGCCTTGCGAGCCGGCACCGGAACCGTGGCCTCACTGACCCCCGATTGCCTGACCCCTGCCAGGGCAGCCTGCAGCCGATCGGATGACTCGGGATGACCCAGACCGGTGTCATGATCAATGGAGCGTTCCGAAACCGCCAGAAGAACCGTCAAGAAGCCAGCCTAACCCGACGCCGGTTGCATCGAACAAGGACGACACCCCCGACGTCGCACGGGTCGGTAGCCTCCTCCTCGTCATGCAAACACACTTCGCCACGAGAACGCCCTTCCGGGCTGCCACCGTTCGGCTGTCTGTGGCCGCCGGCCTCATTGGCCTATTGATCGGACCCGTCCGAGCAACTCCTGCCCTCGGCCAAACCGGGAAACCCTCGATGACCTTGATCGGTCAAAGTCTTGCACTTGGCCCGGGCGAGGCGTTCGAGCTGCGTCTCAACATTGCCGGTATCAGCCAACCCGAAACCGCAATGGTCACCATGACCCTCCACGAAAGGGTCCGAACACGAACCCGGTTCACCCAAACCCTCGACGGATCCAAAGGTCAGGTGCTGCGGTCGGTCTCCCTTCCACTCGCCGCATCCACCGCACAGGCAGACGGCTCGATCTCGCTCACCGTTCCGGTCAACCCGGTCGGACAGCCCGACAATGCCGACGCATTGCCCGCCATCGAGCCCGGCGTGTACCCGGTATCCGTAGCACTGCAGACGACGGACAGCCCCGACGATCTCGCACGTCTTACGACCTATCTCGTTCGGGCCCCCGATACCGCCGCAGCGCCTCCGTTGCGGGTTGCGCTGGTTCAACCCTACGGTGCCCCCCCCGCCCTCACGCCAACCGGTGCCGTCAGGCTCGACCGTGCCACTCGGGTCAACCTCGACGCGATCACCCAGGTTCTCGAGCAGTTCCCAACCTTACCGCTGACCGTGACCCCCACGCCGGAGACGCTCGACGCCCTGGCGTCACTGGACAGTCCCGTGCCGGCAGCACTTGCGAAGGCATTGGACGAACGTCAATTGGTGGCGGGACCTTACGTCGGCCTCGACCTGCCATCCTTTGACACCTCGGAGTCGCTCGATCGTCTGCTCGCCCAACGAGCCGAAGGTCTCACCACCATGGATCGGCGCCTCGACCGCCGAGTCGGCGCTCGAACCTGGGTGCATGAGGGCCCCCTCGACGAACAAAGTCTCGGTCGCCTCGTCGATCTCGGCATCGATCGCGTCATCGTTCCGGAGGCGACGATGACACCCCTGTCCATGTCATTGACCCTTGCTCGCCCATTCCTGCTCCAGGATGCCCAGGGTCGCCGGCCGGAGGCCGCTTCGATCAACGCCGCGCT
>JACOTK010000131.1 GCA_016178435.1 Actinomycetota bacterium | reverse complement strand
TTTCCGTGGATGGACGGCGGGGAAACTCGAAAGCCGACAACTCGAGCTCAGGTCGAGGTCAGGAAGTCGACGATGAGGGGGTTGACGACGTCGGGCTTCTCGAGGTGCAGGAAGTGCCCGGCGCCGGCGATGATCTCGACCCTGCTTCCCTCGCCGAGGAAGCTGAGGGCCGTCCCGGTGAGCTCGACGCCCATGCAGCCGTCCTGGTCGCCGTGCAGGTACAGGGTGGGCTGGGGGTTGGGGGTCTGCATGGCAGCCTGCTCGGCGGCATAGGCGGGATCGGGGGCAAGTCCCCCGAGCGTGGCCCGGTAGTAGCCGATGGCGGCGGCGAGGTTGGCGGGGTCGCGCAGCGAGGGCTTGAGCAGGGCAAGGTCCTCCGTGGCGTCGTAACCCGGCGACCAGTCCTCCCACAGGCGATCGATGAAGGCAAGATCGCCCATGCCCACGGCCATGAGAGCCAGAGGGTGCTGAAAGAAGTACATGTACCACGAGCGTCTGAGCTGGTCGTAGGACAGAAACCCCCCGGCGAGCGCTCCTGGCGGGGGAACCGCGGCGGTGACGATTCGGGACCACCGCTCGGGCGCGAATGCCGCGGTCGGGTAGGCCGCGACCGCGCCCCAGTCGTGGCCGATCAGGACCGCTCGCCCGTCACCGCCGAGGGCGTCGTGCACCGCCACCGCATCGGCGACCAGCGCGCCGGTCTGATAGCAGCCGTCGGCCGCCACCGCGGTTGGTGCGTAGCCACGGAGGAACGGGGCCACGACGTGAAACCCGGCCTCGGCCAACGGCCCGGCCAGATGCCGCCAGGTCCAGGGCGAGTCGGGGAATCCGTGCAGGCAGAGCGCCAGGGGTCCATCGGTGGGACCGGTCGTGAGGTAGGCAACATCGAGGTTGCCCGCGGTGACATGCTTCTCATCGAGTTTCACGAATGGGAACCCTACGACGCGGCGCCGATCTCGACCTATCTCGATGCCCGGGCGATCTCACCCCGGAGGAAACCCGGCTGAACTCGGCGCCGAATACTCAAGGATCGGCCTGAAGTGGTCGATGCTCCTCTTGTGGCGAACAAGCGGCTGGACGGCCTCCTGCGCGAGATGGTGGAGGCCGGTGGTTCCGATCTGCACCTGAAGGTGGGGTCGCCGCCGCGCATGCGCTGCAACGGCGTTCTGCAGCCGATCGAGCGCCAGGACATGTTGAAGCCTGCGGACACCAGCGAGATGTGCGCGTCGATCACGCCACCGCATGTGCTCGACCGTTTCGAGAACGGCGGCGATGTCGACTTCGCCTACGGTATTGCCGGTTTCGGACGTTTTCGAGTCAATGCGTTCCGCCAACGGGGCAGTGTGGCGATGGTCTTTCGTGCGGTGCGGACCAACTCGGCCGGCTTCGCGGAGTTGGGGTTGCCCGAGGTGGTCGGACGCCTCGCTCTCGAACACCGCGGCCTGGTTCTGGTGACGGGCCCAACGGGTTCGGGCAAGACCACCACCCTGGCCGCCATGATCGACCACATCAACGAGAGCCGCCCCTGCAACATCATCACGATCGAGGATCCGATCGAGGTGCTGCATTCCGACAAGCTCGCCGCGCTGAGCCAACGGGAGGTCGGCATCGACGTCCCCGACTTCGCAACGGCGATGCGAGGCGCCATGCGACAGGACCCCGACGTGATCCTGGTGGGCGAGATGCGCGACGAGGAGACCGTGTCCGCGGCATTGGCGGCAGCGGAGACCGGCCATCTGGTGCTCTCGACCCTTCACACCATCGACGCGATGGAAACCGTGACTCGCATCGTGGACTTCTTCCCGCCCTATCAGCAGCATCAGGTTCGCACGTCGCTCGCCGGCGTCCTGCGTGGAACGATCTGTCAGCGCCTCGTGTCGGGCAGTGACGGCACGTCCCGGGTGCCTGCCGTCGAGGTCATGATCGCCAATGGCCGGATTCAGCAGTGCATCGTCGACCCCGACAAGGGCGGGGAGATCCACGAGATCATCGCCGACGGCGAGTACTACGGCATGCAGACGTTCGATCAGTCACTGGTGCAGTTGATCGCCAACGAGAGCATCGACGTGCGCAGTGCCATGAGCGCGGCGACGAAACCCCAGGATCTCAAGATCATGTTGCAACAGCGCGGGCTCCTGGCCACGGCCCGGCCTCGTGCTGTGTGATGACATAGGTCACAGCTGTGGAATTCATCGTGACTCGGCAGTCGGCCGGCGCTACCATCCCCCAAAGCTCAAAGGGGGATCCGCTGCGCATCACGTTCTATGGAGTAAGAGGCTCGACGCCGTGTTCCTGCGAGGCGAATCAACGCTACGGGGGCAACACGGCGTGCGTGGTGCTCGATGTGCCGGGTGAGGGTCCCATCGTCCTCGACCTGGGC
This sequence comes from Actinomycetota bacterium, assembly GCA_016178435.1. GTDB lineage: Bacteria > Actinomycetota > Acidimicrobiia > Acidimicrobiales > CADCSY01 > JACOTK01. The sequence goes on along the minus strand of JACOTK010000131.1, from coordinate 1,120 downwards.
ACCGGCCTGCGCTTCTGGGGCGCCGGCCTGCCCACGGACGGCAGCTTTCGTGGCGCTGCGCTCGTCTCCCATCTCCACTGGGACCACGTGCAGGGCCTCCCCTTCCTGGCTGCGATCGATCGGCCCGGCGCCCAGTTCGACATCTACGGGCCACGGTGCGATGAAGGTTCGCTGGCCGAGGCGTTCGACGTCTTCATGGCCCCGCCGTACTTTCCGGTTCGGCTGAGCGACCTGCGGGGACGGATCCGCTTTCACGACTTCCACGACACCGATGTGGTGATCGGAACCGCGAAGATCCGAGCCCGTCCCGTGCCTCACATCGGCGCCACGAACGGCTATCGCGTGGAGTGGGACGGCATCACGGTTGCCTACGTCAGCGACCACCAGGCTCCTCTCGACGGATCCATGACCGTGGCCGATTCCGTGCTCGAGCTGTGCGACGGCGCCGATGTGCTCATCCACGACGCGCAGTACACCCCGTCGGAATGGCGGCAAAAGGCGCACTGGGGCCACTGCAGCATCGAGTATGCCGTCGAGGTTGCCCGCCAGGCGGGTGTGCGCCAACTCGTCCTGTTCCATCATGACCCCGACCATGACGACGTCATGATGGACCGACTTCTCACCGAGGCCCGGGCTCAGGCGACGTCCTGCGGCATCGAGCAGGTCATCGCAGCCTTCGAGGGCCTCACCCTGGTTTTCGAGGGCTGACGGGTATCGGGAGCCCGCGGGCCTTGGAGACCTGACGGCCGATGGCGTGACGTGCTAAGCACGAACCATGCCTGAGAACCTCTCCGCTACGAGCCCTGCCCACCAGGTGGTCATCGAGACGGCCCTGTATCGTCAGGTGCTCGGCCATTTTCCGACCGGCGTCACGGTCATCACGGCTTCCACCGACAACGGCCTGGTCGGACTCGCGGTCGGCTCGTTCAGCTCGATCTCGCTTGACCCGCCTCTCGTGGGCTTCTTCGCCGACAAGGGGTCGAGCTCGTGGCCCCGCATCCGTGCAACAGGAGCCTTTTGCGTGAACATCCTGGGTGGCGACCAGGAGGAGGTCTGTCGCGTCTTCGCATCGAAGAGCGATGACAAGTTCGCCGGCATCGGTTGGCAGATGACCTCGACG